>CAYGIM010000001.1:0-20399 GCA_964349895.1 uncultured Candidatus Peribacteria bacterium
GTAAATATGTAATAGGTTACAAAGAAAAAACAGGTGTATAATACTATGATTTGCAAAAACAAATCGATCACGCAAAATCAATAGAAAATAATACCCAAGTATGAACAACAAGACAGAGCAACCCTATGAACGTCTTACCTTACGTTTGAGCATTGTCACCTTGATCACGATTCTCTCGTTGGCAGCGCCAGGTGAGAGCGTTGCTGCGGTAATTATGGAGAAGATCTTTAAGATCACTGCATATTACTCACCCCTAGCAGACCAGGACTTTTATATCAAGGGAAGCTTTGAGGCCGATAAGAAGCTCAATGGCAATGGTACGCATGGGGCCAGCGGAAAGCCGGTCTTTTCAGGTATGGTCGCAGCTCCTTCTATCTATTCCTTTGGTACCAAGATCGATCTTGAAGGACTAGGAACCGTAGAGGTCGCTGATCGGGGAGGCGCTATTGTCAAAAAAGGTGAGAGAAACGAGTCGTATGATCGTCTCGATCTCTGGCTTGGATCTGGTGATGAAGGTCTCAAAAAAGCCCTATCGTGGGGAGTACGTTATCTCAAGGGAACCGTATATGATATGGATGAGTCAGGGAACAAGAGTGTTACCTTAAACATCAAATCTATTCCTCTTGCTCCTGCGAACTGGAATCTCTTGAAGAAGGCGGATGTATTTTCGGCACAGTTTCAGCGTGGATCAGAGGGGGAAAATGTAAAGAAGCTCCAGGAGCTTCTGACAGGCCTTGGGTACTATCAAGGGACTCTCTCAGGAGTATATGACGACGCTACGATGGACGCTGTCGTTTCGTTTCAGCTGGATCACAAGATCATCCAGTCAAGTGGCGATGGTAGTGCTGGCTACTTTGGAGCAAAGACCGCTCAGGCCCTCAAGGCGAGAATTGCGAGCAATACAAAACCTGCGGCTCACAAGGTTACGGTACTAACCGTTGCAAGTGCGCCTGTACTGAATCCAAAAGAGGCTACGATAGAAGTAGCAACACAGATCAATGATTCTGTGCGAGGTAAGGATGGCAAGACCTACATAGTGCCTCGTAGTTTGACGTCAGAAGAAGATGTGGCAAGTCTCTCCAAAGCTCTTGTCTCACTCGGGTATGTTTCGGCAATAAGCAAACATGCGATGAGTGAAGACGCTATGCAGCAGCCTTTGCTCTCGTTTCAGATCATGGCGGGGGTGATAGCAGATAAGAATGCCTATGGCGCTGGATGGTATGGTCCACAGACGGCAAAAGCTTTGAAGGCGGCGCTGACACGAGGGGCTAGTGCAGCGGCAACTGCATCTTCCTCCTTGGCCAAGCAGCTCTCAAAGACGTTAGCGGTGATGCAAGGGCTGCGCACACACAAGGTTGAGTTGATTGGTCACCGATCTGATCCCAAGCCGGCTACTTTGCAGAAGTCCGCAGCTCCTCTTACGTCGTCTACCAAGAGCGCTATTCTCTCCAGTGCATCATCACTCTATCTTGAGCAAGGTATGCGAGGCGATAAGATCAAACGTTTACAGAAAGAATTAACTGCTCAAGGCTACTCTACGTCTGTCACGGGAGTCTTCGATACCTCTACGAAACAAGCAGTATTTCGTTTTCAAAAAGATCAAGCTCTTGTATGGGCATGGGATAGTACTGGAGCTGGTATAGCAGGACCGCGAACACTAGGACTACTGTATCAATAGTCTCATAGACTACTGAGGGATGTGATAGAGATAGATAGTTTTGTATGTTGATATCTTTTCGATCTGAAAAGGCTTCCATCCTGGGATCTGGAAATCATGAGAGACAATCAAAGCCTTAGGGGATAGTTCTTTCTGGAACTTTGGTTTACAAGCCTCGAGGGTTTCAGGCATGAGATAGCAAAATACGACATCAGCATCGTGTATGCTCGCCTCAAAGAAGTTTTGAAAGAGGATGTGTATCTTTGGATCTCGTGTCCACCAGGCTCGAAGTTTTGCCCAAACAAACGGAAGAGGCATGATTTCAAAACCAAAGGCTTCGACATTTGCATGCTTGCGTGCCTCAAACAAGAGTCGCCCATCACCACAACCGATGTCGTATACCGTATCACCGTCTCTGAGACCGGCAAACTCTATCATCTTGCGCACGACACTGTTGCCGGAAGGAACAAAGGGAACTTTGGTCTTGAGTCCTACGATCGAGCTGACCAAGAGAAGAACTTGGATCACCAGAGCTCCTAGGAGAATAACACCATAGATCACCAGTATCAGAAACGTGTAATGTGTAGCGTTCATAGAGAAGAGGCTCGGTGTTATGACAGGTGTGGTGGATGCTGTTCTGTTGTGTTGCTTGATCCTATTGGTGTTGAGACATCTTCGGATTCTACTGGCACTTCTTGGCTGTCTTGCTCCTGGTAAGGACTTTGGTACATACGTTCATCTGCCTGGTAGGTAGCCATAGGTGATGCAGAGATGTCATCGTCTGTATAATACAAGGGGAGCTCTTCTTCTTGAGGCTTTTCGTGCACAATCACGCTTTGATTAGACGACTTGCTGGCTTTAATGCATAAGAAGATGCTTCCTATGCTCATCAAAAGCGCGCCAAGTACCGCTGTATACAAGCCGATCTCAGGGGTCAGGCTTGATTGTATGGACTTGCCAGAATAGATAAAAAATGCCAGCGTTGTGAGCAGAAAACTCTCCAGAGAGCAGCCCAGCTGGATCGCATTTTCGTGTTTCAAGATTTTCCATTTTTGTACGCCTGAAATCTCTAGAACAGTATGATAGATACTTACGAGGCCACACAGAAGTGTCACATAACTGATCGGTGCTGCAATGTACTCAAAGGGAAGAAATGATACGTAGGTCGTATCTCTGACTAGAACTCGTGCCCAAGGAAGAACCATGCCAAGTGCGAGAAACAGATTACCAACCAGGATGATCTTGTACTCAAAGTGTAGTCTGAGAATCGCATGGATCATTCTCCCTATAGGAGAGCGACTAAATGCTGAGCGTTTATGCAACAGGTTCATATCAAATCAGATGATGAAGCAGATGTACTCTCATCATAACCTGACTTTTATGAGCTGCAATAGCTCATCGGTTAGTTGTATGTTGTAATCGAGCAAAGATGATGCTTACATTACTGTACTTTGCTGGGTTAGATTGAGATCTGGTAATCCCGCAAGCCAGGTATCGTTTGGCGTAGATGTGGTGCTAGATGTTTGACAGCGAAATGGTTCTAAGCTTTTGAGCAGAGCTGCTAAATCCGCCTGAAGTGGTGCAAAGATATCAAGCTTCGCTGCTGGTATCTTGAGCTTGAGTGCGTGTAAGAACTGGCGTTGTTGATGGAATGCTCTCTGTATATAGCTGTTGAGCTCCGGATCTCCATATACGGTATCTCCTATAATAGGGTGTCCTATACTACCCATATGGACACGAATCTGGTGTGTCCTACCGGTGAGAATGCGTATACGTAAGAGGCTGATGCTTTTCTTTTCTGTGAGGGAGTATTGACACAGTACCTGAAATTCGGAGAGAGCATGTTTAGCATCCGGGCCGTAATTGATGGTCATCTTGGTATGGTTCTGCTTAGAGTGGCCAATTGAAGCATCAATACTCCCAAAACTATCAGGGAACGAGCCTGAGACCAGGGCTAAGTACTCTTTATATACTCTACGATGTTTGAACTCTTGCTGTATCTGGTGTTGCACCTCAAGCGTTTTGGTCAAAAGTAAGACTCCCGAGGTGTCTTTATCAAGCCGATGTGCAAGGTAGACATTATGGGCACTACGATTCTCGATGGTATGGTGGAGGGCAAAGTTGACTATGGTACTTGCCTGTTTTCCTTGGTAATCAGTTGGATGACAGAGGATACCACTGGGCTTATTGATAGCTAAGAGCTCCTGGTTCTCTAGGAGAATGGTAAGAGGGTAGTGTTCTGGGATAATACCCGTATCGCGTACGCGAGGAAATTCTATGGCAATGATGTCATGTGACTTTACCGACGTGTGGTTGTCGGGAAGATGGTTATTGATAGTGATACTGCCCTGTTTGATCAGATGCTGGAAATAGCTTCTCGTATACTGGGGAAAGATGCTCACCAAAAAGACATCGAGTCGTTTTGCTGATATCAGACTTGATATGCTACGTGTTCTTATGGTCTCACGTAGAGAGTCCAAGCTTTTTTCTAAGCTCTTCTGCTTTTGACTGCTCATTTTCTTTTTTTAAGGTTTCCATGACTTCTTCTTCATACATGTTCCAATCTCTCTTTGCCGCTTCTCTTAGTCGGCTCACTTCCTCGGAATCGTTAAGTGCAATGCGGTTGAACTTTTCTTTTTCTTCAAGAAATATCTTGATCAGCTCATCAGCTTGGAACTGAGAGAGTCCAGGTACGCGGTTGACGATACTCTTTTTATCTTCAATAGAAATAGAGACAGAACCGGCTAGAAGAAAAAGAAACAAGGTGTTGTCGAGGCTTAGCTCGTGCTTCTCGAGAGTGATAGCGGTCGAAAAATCCTTGGATTCAGTCAGTGCTTCTTTAAACAACCGAGCAAAATCGATAGGTGCATCGAGGTTTGCTGCGCCAGTTGATCCTGTAGCATCATCATCGCCTTGCTGAGAGCCTCCTTGAGGCTGGGGTGCCTGATCACTTGTAGGTGTTCCCGTAGTCTCTATATCGCCCGAGGTAGTATCTCCTCCTGCTTGAGTTGTATCATCAAATGTTGTGTCCATACCAATGACTTTAGATATCGGGCGCAGTATACCATAGGTTATACCTTCCCGCTAGGCAATATAGAGGCTGATCCATACCATATGCTTACTGATCCCCTGAAAATACATAGTGCACCCACTGGAGGTAGGGGGGCTGCTTTTGAATATCAAGCAGGTCATCCTCTGATGTCTCAAACAAGCTTTTCAGATCTTCTTCGGTCAGTATCGGTGATTTGTGGTCATTCTTTGTATTGGTACTCTCTTTGCTTTTGATTTCACCTTCTTCTGGGTGAACAACGATAACGTCTTCTTGAGGATTGCGTTTATTGAGGTCTTTCTTTCCCATCTTCTCATCAAAACGCGTAAGGAATGCATAGAGTGCGGTAAACTGCTTCTCCTCGATCTCTTTTTTAAGTTCTCTATTCTCTTTCTCAAAGGCCTCGATATTTTTATCAAGCTGGATGGTCTCGTAGAGAGAACGAGCTTGATTGAACAGCAAATAAAACATGATAAAGAACGTGCTGATGATCAGTATTTGGTAGATCCGGGGATGAAATGGGGTATACTGCCTCATGAGATTTTTGGTGCAACAATATGCCTAGTATAAAAGAAGATATATGATGAGTAAAGAACGAGCAGAGATTATGGTCGTACTCCACAACATTCGCTCGATGTATAATGTCGGTAGCATCTTTCGCACATCGGATGCATTTAGTCCAGCACGGATTGCCCTAGGGGGATTTACGGCACTACCTCCTCGAAAAGAAATTACGAAAACAGCACTTGGCGCTGAAGAGGTAATCTCCTGGTCTCATTATGAAGATCTTTCGCAAGAGATCATGAGATGGAAACGAGATGGGTGGTATGTATGTGCCGTAGAGACCAGTGGGGGACAACCTGTGGCCCTCGATGAGCTTGCAATACACGCTTCGGTATGTTTCATTTTTGGCAATGAGGTTACAGGCTTAGACAACGAGATCATAGATATGTGTGATGGGGTGTTTTCGATCCCTATGTTCGGTGCCAAGGAGTCTCTCAATGTAGCCGTCTCTGTGGGTGTCGTCCTCTCATGCTATCGCTTTACGAGGGGTGAAATGTAGGTATGATCATACGAGAAGCATCGTTTGCTCTGTTTGACCTACTTTTATAAATCTCAGCTGTATGAATAAGAGAAACTCAGTTCTGGTAGTGGTTGGCATTCTCGTGGTTGTTGCCTTCCTGGTTGCACTTGGTTTTTATTTCCATCTTTTTGGTGGACAGGCCGCACAAACACTTGAAAAGGCCTCGGTATTTACACCCGCAAAGATTGAGATTGTTTCTGGACAAGGATCTCTCAAACATCCAACCGAAGAGACCTATCAGCTGATTACAGGAACGCACGAGCTTACGAAGGGTGATAGTCTCCGCGTGGGGGACTCTTCCAAGGCTACGATTTATTGGCCTGATGGTTCTGTCAGCCGCCTGAAGGGAGGTACCGAGCTGGTGATCCAAGATTTGCATGTCGATGAGGATGATGTGTCGAGTCAGGTGGAAGTGGAGCTTACATCGGGAGAGGTATGGTCAAAGGTTCTGCAGTTTGTGGATGAGGATTCGCAGTTTAGCGTCAAAACGAGTAATAGTGTTTCTGGTGTACGTGGTACGACATTTTTGGCTGCATATGATGCTATCAACAAGACAACACGTATCGATACCTTTGAGCATGCGGTCAAAGTTGATGCGATCCTAAGTGGCTCGGGAGCTATGGTCATGCAAGACTCGATGATGATCATCGGTGGTGCCAAAAAGCAGGAGCTACGAAAACAAGATGTATTGCGTAAAGATGATGTATGGGTCAAGGAAAATATGGCTCTGGACGCAACCTATATACGGGAGGCACTTCCTGAGAGGTCAAAGGTATTACTTGCTCGTATTGCTCGCGATACCAAGAATCAGAAGCTCCAATCGATCACTACGTTGATTACGGATATCCATGCAGGTAAAGGGGATAGTTTGTTGCTACTTGATACATCGGTACAGAGTATCAATCGTGCTGAGTTACAAGATCCTATGGATGTGCGTACGATCAAGCTCCTTTCGTCAGCGGGATTTGTACAAGACCATATTGGACTCGATACGATACTTTTGAAATTAGAAGAGAAGGCGGTTTCTCAAGACCCAGCTGTGATCAAGCCGGGGCAGGTAGATCCAGAGGAGCGGTTGTTGCGCAAGAAGGTATTTCTTCTAGGCGACGCTGCGGATGATGGCAAGATACAAGATATCGGTGATCTCAAAGACTTTCTTGGCTCAGAGGATAACAACAAGCGTATGTTTGATCAACACAAATCAGAGTTTGATCCAATCCTCAATCAGGTTCGCACGCAGTTAGAAAAAGCTACGCTCAACGACACCAAGCGTAAAGATCTAGAACAAGTCTTGGGAATAGGTATCGTGAACCCACCGAAAGAAGTGCTGCGAGTCAAAGATATTGTAGGACAACAGAAGCCCCTGAGTGTAGAGCAGGCTACATTTTTGCGAGCACACTTGAGTGATCTTACAGCAGAAGAGCGTTTGCGAGCTGAAGCGATGCTCAAGAAGCTAGAGCCTGTCAAAACAGAGATCAAGCCTCTGACAGCGCCGACGACTGTGAAACCACCCCTTGTTCCTACGACGACTACTAAGCCTCTGGCACCGGTAATATCACCTACAACCATAGCGCCAAAGCCACCTACTACCACAACTACCCAGCCTGTCGTCACACAACCTGTCCCTGTTGCGCCCAAGCCCGTATACTATTCATCTGAAGCTCGCTAATGTCCTCTGTCTGGAAAAAGCTCAGCTTAGCAGGTCTCGCCATACTTATCCTGTGTGCTGGGATCTTCTTTGCGTGGTGGCTTTCGATCGATGTGTACTCGTCACATCCTTTCTTTGGATTTACCTCACCTGCTCTTCGGGTGGGAGAGCTTTCTTCTACGGGGAGTCTCTTGGTGATCTCTCCCGATCAAAAAAGTACGAAAGCTGACTCTCGCACATTGGTCCTGGAGGGACAAACTTTGACGAGCGGTACAGGCACATCTATCATGACCTATCTTCCCGATGGCTCTTTTGCATACATCTACCCCAATTCTTCACTGCTCATCAAAAAGCTGTTGGTAGAATCTCCTTGGTATACAGAAGTAGATGAGATTGCTCGGGGAACAGTGATCATACGTGGTGCTCCCATAACTCACGATATGCATAAGCATCTGATCCTTTTCAATAACTCTCTCTACGATATTCGTGGTGTATCTGCGGTATTTCGAGATCAAAGAGGTAAGAAGGATGTCATCTTACTTACAGGGTTTGCTGTGAGGTATGAGAAGAGTTTCGCGGGATGGCGCGAGAGAGAGGTGCTCTTTCCTACGCAAAAAAAGCTCGAGACACTCTCTGATCTTCCTCTGACAGATATCATGCTTCGACTGCGAGATGTTACACATAACCGGCAAGCAGAAGTAGTGACGAGCTGGCGAGATCCGTGCCCGGTAGGTGCAGAGTCAAACTGTCTGCTTCGGAAAGCAATATGGTTGAAAGAAGACTTGTATCGAGCTGCTTTGCATGACACGGGAACACGAGCCCCCGCATTTTTCTATCACATCGAAAAAGCGACGGTAGGATCTACTGCTTGCATAATCACCTCAAGGCCTTGTAGTCAGTTGTTTGATGAGAGAGTACACCTTCTCATCACAGGTCTTGTTCAACAGCTTTCTTTGGATGGAAAGAATACGGAGCTCGGCATCTCTTTAGGGCTGCGTTTGCGTATAGGGTTTTCTTTTGTTGGATCCTATTATAGAGCTCCATCCCTCGTATTTACTCAACTTGCGGAAACATTTGCAATGCTTGGTGGAGATGATCTGATTCGTTATCAGCATAATATATTTCGTGCTCATCTTCTCACCTTGCTTCAAAGAATTGCTGACACACAGCGGCTTGACTCGTATGAGCTTGATGCACTTAAGCAGACCTTGCCCAAGCTTGGTGCATTTTGGTCTGATACGTGGTCTGCCCCGGCTCTTTCATTTGCAAAGAATATGCTCATCACGGATCAAGACAAGGCGCTTCTCTCGAGTTTTGCTACCGAAGTAGAAAAGAAGCGGCTTATCACCCCAGACAAGACGAGGAGCCCTGAGATATTGTTGCTTGAAGGGATATGATGAACTATCGTCAGGTTTTGGATCGTGTTCGGGAGTATGTAGGCACAACCGTGGGAGCTCCTCTCATCACACTTATAGGTCCCACGGCTAGTGGTAAGACTGAGCTTTCTCTCAGGCTTGCTCGGGATCTACCTTTGGAGATTATCTCAGCGGATGCGCGCCAGGTGTATCGTGGGATGGATATTGCTACAGGCAAGGTATCACAGGAGGTGCGTGATCAGGTGTCCCATCATCTTATAGATATACGAAACCCTGATGAGGCATATACCGTAAAAGATTTTATGGGTGAAGCTCGCGCGTGCATTGATGAGATCATAAAGCGCGACCATATTCCTTGTATTGTTGGCGGTACAGGGCTCTATGTATCAGCTCTTTTAGAAGGATATCAGCTTCATGATGAAGATGAGGATGCGCGTATTCTTCAGCAAGACCTGGAAGATCGATACAAGGCGGAAGGGATGGGGGTGCTGCATCATGAGCTCGAGCGGCGAGGTATCGTACGTGAATCAATCTCATCTCAAGACTATGCCAACTATCGACGCGTGATTCGCCATATTGTGCGAAGTCACTCTGGTATGGACCGAGAACAGCATAGGAGATCAGGATCTACTTCTTTGAGCGCACTGACTATTGGTATTAACTATGACACAGATACGTTACGTCAGGAACTCTACGACAAGATAAACAATCGTCATCGCGATATGTATCGAGATGGCTTACTCGATGAGGTGCGTCTGCTTATGGCGTCTGGGTATGGGCAACACGTATCTTCCATGCAGACTATTGGATATCGAGAAGCGTGTCGTTATAGTCTTGGTGAGATGTCTCTCGAGGATGCTGTGACCGAGACGCAGAAGCGTGCGCGCAACTACGCCAAGCGACAGCTGACGTGGTGGAGGAAGCGTACCTATATCACCTGGGTTGATCCCATTACGTATAAGTGAGCTTGTTTAGGAAATGCACATACCTGCATATTTCGTTGTCACCTGCGTCACTCGCTCCTCGACGTATTGGCATATTTTGTATAACTGATGTCATTGCGAGTACTCGAAGCAATCCAGAATCTTTCAACACTCAGGCCTTCTTTTGTGCTCAGTGTATCCTCTATGTAGTACCAGCTCAATGTTATGCAAACAGCTGTCTTGCTCCGAAGTCTCTCGCAGTGGCATAGCACAAATGTATGTTGTACTAACCTAACGCTAGCTATCCATGCCCATAGATTCTAGGACCCGGATTCTATCTGCTATAGGAGGGTGAGAGCTAAAAAGCTTGCTGATAAAGCCCGGCTCCAGAGGATTGGCGATATAGGAAGATGCAAAGGCGCGCTTGCCATCGATCTCTTCGATGCGAGCATCTCCTGAGATCTTTCGTAGGGCATTGGCAAGGCCTTGTGGGTAACGCGTCAAAAGTGCACCATCACTGTCTGCCAAGAACTCGCGCTTACGGGATATGGCTTGCTGGATGATAAAGCCGATGATGCCACCGAAAAAGTAGATACCCAATGATGCTATCAGAAAGATAGGGTTCTTACCTTCGTGATCACTCGAGAATGAAGCCCTGAGAAGAATCTCAGCCAAGATCTGGATAATATTTATCATGATCAAGGTAAATATCATGACGAGCGTGTCGTAGTTCTTGATGTGTGAAAGCTCATGGGCGATCACCCCCTCGAGCTCCTCGTCTTCGAGCTTGTTGATGATGCCTTGCGTGAGAGCAATAGATGCATGCTTGGGAGAGCGTCCTGTAGCAAATGCATTGAGCGAGTCATCTTGTATGAGATAGATAGCAGGAACATCCTGTCCCATGGTCAAACATAGGTTTTCTACCATGCGATATATCTTCTTGTCTGACTCGCGAGTAATAGGAATACAGCCATTCATAGCAAGAGCTATGCTTGAGCCCGAGTAGTACATGATAATGCCATATACGACTGATATGATGAGCGCGATGAGGCTGATCGACAAACTATCTTGTGGCGAAGTATAGTACGTGATCAGGCGAACCATACCTAATATGACCAGAGGAAACCCAAGGAAGATAAGAAAGCTCTTAACCTTGTTGCTGGTCGATCTACTGTGGAGTGTATGCATAGTTGTGAGAGTCTAATGCGAGTGAGATGACTCCTCCATGGTAAAGAAGTCATAGGGATGGACCTGGGTGGCTTTGGCAATGATCGAGGAGGGGAACTGTTCGATCAGTGTATTTAACGCCAGGACATTGGTGTTGTAAAATCGACGTGAGGCCTGAATCTTGTTTTCTGTATCAGTGAGCTCATCTTGGAGCTCCAGAAAGTTCTCGTTTGCCTTGAGCTCCGGATAGCTTTCCGCTACGGCAAATACTGACTTGAGTGCTGATGAAAGATTGTTCTCTGCTGCGGCTTGATGTGCGACGTCTCCTGACTTCAAGCCTGATATCGCCTCTGAGCGAATCTTCGCAATGGTGATGAAGACGTCTTTTTCATGCTTTGCATAACCTTCTACCGTGCTGATCAAGTTGGGAATAAGCTCATGTCTTCTTTTCAGCTGGACAAGAATATCACTGGATGCTTCTTTGACACGATTGCGAAGCAAGATACACCGGTTAAAGATGTAGACGACGTAGAGGAGCAGGAGGACGACGATGATTATAACGATATTCATATGTCAGATGATTGTTGGTATAGCTTGATAGCTTCTTGTACGTGTGTATAGTCAAACCCTTTCCGGATCAGGCTTTGCATCAGTTTTTGCCGTTTGTCTCGGTCGGTGATACTTCCAGGTCGACGTCTCTCGTAATGCTGTATGAGCAGTATAATATGCTCTGGGTTATCCGTAAGCTCATCGAGAGCGATGTGAATATCCTCTTCGGGTATGAGCCGTTTGCGTAATGCGAGTGCGATATATCGTTTGCTTTTACCACGCTGATGGAGATTTTCTGTGATGTCATGAGCAAACTTTCTATCGTCTACGTATGCAAGTTCTTTGAGGCGATGAAGTACTGCTTCGATAGTGACGATATCAGAGCCTCGTTTTATGAGCTTTTCATGCAGCTTGCCTCGACTGTATCGTCTCTGACCTATAAGCCATAGGGCATACTCTAACAGCTTTTGGTAGGTGATGACGTTCTTCTCAGGTGCTTCATCCATGCGATAATCCAAGTCAATTACATGGCGTCTTTAGGAATAGCTTTGAGCGTTTTGAGGATCTCGGCTGTGAGCTTTGTATCTTGCTTGAGAAACGCCTTGGCATTCTCACGACCCTGACCAAGCTTGGTCTCTCCGAAGCTAAAGAATGCACCTGACTTTGCGATGATCTCGTACTTGACTGCTGAGTCGAGGATATCGCCCTCTTTGGAAAAGCCTTCGTTGAACATCAGATCAACTTCCGTTGACTTGAAAGGTGGAAAAACCTTATTTTTTACTACCTTGATCTTTACGCGGTTACCTGTGGATTCTTTGTCGTCACCTGTACCTACTTCGATCGCAGCTTTCTTACGAATCTCAAGACGAAGGGATGCATAAAACTTCAGAGCGTTTCCTCCTGTCGTCGTTTCTGGATTTCCAAACATCACACCGATCTTCATACGAAGCTGATTTAAGAAGATCACGGTTGTGTGCGTCTTGCTCATAATTGCTGTCAACTTGCGCAGTGCTTGGCTCATTAAGCGTGCTTGAAGTCCCATATGTGAGTCTCCCATGTCTCCCTCTATCTCAGCTCGAGGAGTAAGAGCGGCTACACTATCGACTACAATGATATCAACGGCACTACTGCGTACGAGAGTCTCTACGATCTCGAGAGCTTGCTCTCCGGAGTCTGGTTGCGATATGAGCAGGTTGGCTGTGTCCACACCGAGCTTGCCTGCATACTCTGGATCCAGAGCATGCTCAGCATCGATAAAGGCAGCCTGACCTCCGGTCTTCTGACACTCAGCGATCACGTGCAAAGCTAGAGTCGTCTTTCCCGACGATTCAGGTCCATAGATCTCGATAATACGTCCACGAGGAACCCCACCACCGAGTGCCATATCAAGCGAGATACATCCTGTAGATATTGTATCGATTGCCAGATGCTTTGACTCTCCTAATCGCATAATTGTACCTTTGCCAAACTGCTTCTCGATCAGAGACATGGCGTTGTCGAGCATGGCTCTCTTTTCTTGTCCTACCTGCTTATCAGTTGTTTCTTGTGGCATATACAGTCGCTTATAATCTACGCTGCAAGAACGTTAACATGATTTCACCCCTTTTCAAGATAATGGATTGATCAAAGGGAGATCTTGTAGAATTGATTGTTGGCAAGGAGCGTAATCGTGGTCTCATCATTGTTGACCGAGATGCTGCTGATCGTCAGGTTTGGCACAACGATTTGTCGATCATAGGTGAGTGATCCGATTCTCTCGGGGATCACCGTATCTTTTTTATAGAGCAGGATACGTGAGCGATCTGGGTCGAGAATATAGACGTGTTTCATGATCTCACTCGTTACAATCATGGCGTTGTCTTTGAGATTCGCCATCGGTGTTGCTGGAGAGGATAGGATGTCTACGGTACGTCGTTTACCTTGATAGTAGACGATGATCTCTCCGCTGCGAGTCAGTACATAGATGTTACCATCAATCGTAAAACTGATAGCGTCTTTTAGGTATTCTTGGTCACGGCTTAGGCGTGGTTTTGCGTCCATGTACTTGGTACGTTTGCGCTCATACTGCCATATTTGTTGGTCTTGCGGCGAAAGGATATAGAGAAATGGTTTGCCCGCAAAGGTGGTAATCTTGAGTCCTGCTTTCCACGTGCCTTCGATCGTATCGATTGGTGTTATCTCTCCTTTCTTTAGCTCAACAATTCGTGGCGGATTGGTATACAAGATGACACTGTCTTGGTCTTTCAAATACGTAATGTCTTGTACGGATGTATCCGGTGTAGGGAGCGTGAGCTCATCGGGAAGTGGACTCGATTCGTTGAGGATCAGTGGCCCGAGTACCGCGTGCATGTTGGTAGCAAAGACTTGTGTTTCTGCAAAGACAAAATGGCGGTACATATCTGTGCTACCTTTTTGACTTAATGATAAGAGGGGAGTTGGATTATCAATGGTCGTAATCTTATCAATAGTATCTTCTTCGGTTTTGATCTCTTTGAGAAGACCATCTACTTCTGTCAGAAACAGACCTTTGTCTTGGAGTTGGAGGGCTAGGGTTTTGGATTGTCGTAAGAGATCTTTTGCCGATACATTGTTTTCTTGTAGGAAGTCAGGTTTTTTAGACTGCTCAAAGTAGAGTTGCGCTTGGTTGAGGGCGTCTTGATAGCGCGAGAGTTTTTGCTGGTCTCGACTTGATGCGAGAGAGAAAAGATAAAATATAAAGAGTACGAGGACTACGATAAGCCCCACAGTGATAACTCCTTTGCGCTTCATAGGGTCTGCCCACAAACGCTCTAGGCTCACTTTCAGTGATGTTGCAATGTCGGTGACTGGACGCAGCGTCATCTTGGATGAAGTCTTTCCTGAAAATGCTTCTGCGGACTTCTCTTTTTCCCCGGGGCGTGTGGTAGCGCTTTTTTCTTTGATGGTCGCAACCAAGAGCGTTGTACTAATCCTCTTTTCAATGGCCTCCAAGGTCTCTCCTGCAGATGGCAGAGGCGGGAGACTTTCATAGATGTGTTCTAGCTCGGAACCTGAGATAGGTGTCGCAGTAAGAACGAGAGTATCTCTACTGGTCAGGCTGCCTTGGCTTGTGTGTGCAAAGAGGTCTGTCTGGTCTTCGGTGTAAAGATCTTGAGTTAATTCCGTCACTTTACCGCGCCGTATGAGCAGACATCGGGCATTGCCGGTCGCCGATATAGTACATCGATTCTGCTCTAGGATAGCAAGTACTGCGTGGATAGATCCCATTGTTCCCGGCTTTTTCTTTTTGCGGTATGCATTCATAACTGCGTTAACTTCTTGGAAGATTGCCTCAGGTTGACTCTTGTCCATATTCTCATCACCCAACAGGCTTCGCAGCGTGCCAATAATAGTTTCTTCGATATAGGCGAGTTCGATCTCACCGTGTACTTGTGGTATAGATAAGACGTACGCCACGGTCGTGTCTCCCATCGTTGTGATGTGTGCACGAGAAGATATACCTGCTTCTTTTTCTTGAGGGGGAGTACTTTCGGCGTGTTGCAAGAATACTTGTTTCATACACTAAGATCGGGTGAAGACGAGATACTCCAAACACTATAAAAGGTATAGGGTTTTTAACAAGTCTCTTTCTCTTGTCTTTTTCTTCTGCTCTTTTAGTATCGACATAGTATTATACAACTTCTGGAATCATGCAGAAATTCCGGTTTGATTTTGGTTTGGTCTTAGCAGTCATTCTTCTCCTCGTCTTTGGGCTGATCATGATGGCGTCCGTAAGTGTATCAGAGTCGCATGAAGTTACACGCGGAGAGGCGATGCAGACTATCTATAAACAGATGATGCAAGAAAGCGCTGCTCTGTATAGTCAGGCAGAGTCAAAAGCAAAGACCAGCCCGAAGACCGCACTGTTGCTCTTATCCCGATCAGAAGAGTTGGCCATTGGTCTCGAGAAGGATGAGTCACATACCACGGAGATCGGGCGTTTGAAAGAAGACATAAAAAAGCTACGGACGACGATCTTAACTGCATCGCCGGAGCCCGTACTCGAGCATACGGCAGCTACTATGACCGGTTCGTTTTGGGGCAGTATTAGCGATGATACCAATGCAAACTACTATGATGTTCGCCTCAAAGAGCTATCTGACGAGCTGCTCAAGCCTCGTAATGACTTCTACCTGTCGCGTCATTTTATCAATGTAGCGATTGGTATTCCGCTCTTGATACTTGGTGCATGTGTCTCCTATCAACTATGGTTTCGCCTTGCACCGTTGCTGTACTATCTATCGCTTTTGCTGATGGCGATATTGTTCGTCCCTGGATTGGGTGTTACGTACAAAGGAGCAACAGGATGGCTCGATATACCACTCTTACCATCGATCCAGCCTGTGGAGATTATGAAGATCAGTCTTATCCTCTACCTAGCTCGGATGTTTCAGCTCAAGTCGCGAGCTGAGATAGGGACGTTTCACATGGGATTCATTCCGTTTGCTTTGACTGTGGGTGCTGTACTTATCTGTCTTGCCATGCAGCCAGACTTTGGATCTATCTTGGTATTGATTCCAGTATCTGTTGCGCTTTTTTATATCGCGGGTGCGAGTGTAAAACAACTTGTCACGAGCTTTATGGTCGCTCTGTTTATCTTTAGTTTGGCTGCATTCCAGCTGCCATATATCCACAATCGCGTGAGTGTATTCTTTTCTTCCGAAGCCGATCCGACGTCAAAAAATGTAGGCTGGCAGATCCAACAGTCGCTTATCGCAGTAGGAAGTGGCGGTGTCACAGGACTTGGTATCGGTAAGTCGATCCAAAAGTTTGGCTATCTCCCTGAGGTCCAAGGCGATACGATCTTTGCTGCAATTGGTGAGGAGACGGGATTTGTAGGAACACTCCTGGTGATTATTCTGTTCTTTTATATAGGATATAGAGGTACACAGATTGCTCGCGCTGCCCCCGATCTCTTTGGATATTATGCTGCATTGGGGATCGTACTGTTGCTTGTATGGCAAGCTTGTGTAAATATTGGCGTGACGCTCAAGGTCTTGCCACTGACGGGTATCACCTTGCCTTTGATGAGCTATGGTGGGTCATCTCTTATCACGATGCTCTTTGCTCTCGGTATTCTTATTAACATCTCTCGGCATGCAAGACAGCAAACGAAGACTCGATTTTCTTTTTACCGGCGGCGGGTCAGGGGGACACGTGCTGCCTAACATTGCCCTGATCAGTTCGCTCAAAGAAGCTCACCCTGAGCTGACATGTGATTACATTGCAAGTAAGGGGAGTCTTGATCGACAAATTCTTGAGAAGGCGGGGATACCATTTCATGCTCTCTACTCAGGAAAGCTCAGAAGGTATTTCAGCTTTAAAAATATTCTTGATACTTGGTTTATCACGATAGGTTTTTTTCAGTCTCTTGCTTTGATCTTGAGTACAAAGCCTAAAGTACTTTTCTCAAAAGGGGGATTTGTCAGCCTGCCTGTCGTGTATGCGGCATATATCTGCAAGCCATTGGTTCATACAAAGATCGTGATTCACGAGTCAGATAGCCTTCCTGGGCTTACTACACGTTTATCTGCTCGGTGTGCAGACAAGGTGCTGGTCACAGAGTTTTTTTCAGATCAGGCATTCCTCAAGAAGCACAAAAAGAAGATCGTGAGGATTGGTATACCTCTGCGCAAAGAGTTTGATGAGACGATTACAGATGAGAATACCTTGGAAGAGCTGTATGGAAGTTTTCCAAACCTACCTACCATACTCTTCGTGGGGGGGAGTCTTGGAGCACAACAGATAAATGAACTGGTACATGATCTCCTACCAGAACTTCTGACAATCGCGAATGTGATTCACGTGTGTGGGAAAGGTAAGTATGTTCTGAAAGACAGTACGGGAAGTAGGGGAAGATACAAGCAGGTCGAGTTCATAAATGAAGAGTTCCCTTATGTATTACGACAGGTTGATCTGGTCGTCTCACGTGCAGGCGCAACACTCCTTTATGAGATTGCATATGCAGCGAGGCCTAGTATATTACTCCCTCTTGGCGCTCATCAGAGTAGAGGAGAGCAGTCCTTTAATGCAGACTTCTGTAAGAATATAGGTATGTCGGAGGTTGTTGCTTCAGATTCTGAAGAACTGAAGCACGAGATATTGTCTGTGCTTAAATCAACGAAAAAACAAGAGACTATGAAAGATGCATGCAAGAAGCTTGTCACTATGAATCCAGCTATCGTCATCTCAGACTTGCTCGATTTTATGCTGATTTCTTAGTCTCATTACTACCTTCGATATTTTTCCCAGTCATGATGGGAGCCCTAGCCAATGTTGAATTAAGTGCAGAATTAACTTTAGCTTGTATCAGTGATTGTTGCATCTTGGCTGTTTCCACCATCGACTTCTGTTCGGCAAGTTGAGTTCTCCTCAGCAATTCTCGATCGATTTCTTCTTTCATCTTGAGCATTGCTTTTACTTCCCTGTTCTTTTGTTTCTTGAGATGAACTACTTTATCGGTATCTTGATTTGTCTTGAAGCTTTGAATAAGAGCCGGAAGAATAGAGGATCTGTCGTCGGCTAGTTTTCGTACCACAAGCTCTTGAGACTGAGTAGGCAGGTATACGCCTACTGCATTGAGTTTATCTCCATACGAGTTCCTAAACTGATCGTAGACTTGCTTAGACCCACCTTTTGTAAAGTAGTTGTGTATGGCTACATCTGCATTCAGTGATATCTCACAAAAGAGATTCAGATGTTTCGGACTCTTTTTACTTTCCTTGAGGAGTTCTTTCATATTGTCCTCAAAGTCTTTGATATAGTTGTCGAGCTTTGCGTGATCTTCTCGGCTTGCCTGCATGACATTGGCAAACTGCTCATCGCAGATAAGCATGCTAAATGCTTTAAAGTTCTTGGCATTCTCATCTTTGCGGTAATGTGTGTCTTGGTCTTTGATAGGCTTCATATACGATCGGTATATGGTGCTCCACTGTTCTTTATCGCGATTGAGGAGAATGGTAAAGTCTTTGTTGAGACAAAACACTTGGGCTGCTTTTTTGTCACCTGCTTCCTTTTTGCATGCGAGAAATGCAAGCAGAGTAGTTTTGTCTGCAAATACGGTACTGAGAGGCGGAAAGTACTGACTTGCCAAACCTACCAGCTGACCTCTCATCTTTGGTGTCACTGTATGCCAGTTGTCTTTGCTGATGATGTCGGCCGCTTGAGAAAATAGGCCAAACGCCTCCTGAGGTTCAAGCCCCCCTTCAAGGAGCTTTTGCATACCGTGGATAAACTTGTGGAAGTTCAAGTCTTCAGCATACTTCTTTACCTTGTCTTTCTTTTCTGAACCAGAGATATTTGCAAAGTCTTTGCCAACACCCTCTTCAGCCTTCACGCGACCAGCGTCGTACTTGAGAAAGTCCTCAATCTCTTTTGCAAATCCCTTACCATAGAGCTCCTTCATAGCGTCCTCTTTGAGCAGTCGGACGACCTCCATGCCCTCATCAAACGTGTCGGGACTTTGTTTTTCAATCTCTCTGAGATCAGCTTTCTTGCCACCTAGAAGCTCGTAGATATAACCAAAGCCTCCTTCTTTTGTAGCCAGCATACCGTTTTCTGCAATCTGAGACACATATGCTTTCTTTTCCCAGGCAAGTATACGTCGTTTCTTTCTAAGACTCTTGATCTCTTTGATCAGATCCTCATTGCTCTTGCCCTTGAAGCTACCTTTGAGGTCGGTAATCTGCTTATCATCGAGCTCATCTTTGAGCTTTTTAAACTTACCGTAGAGTGCTTTTCCTTCCTTGGGATTTACCAGCATGAGCTTTTCTGCGGCATCCATCATCGCTAAAGCATTTCGGTAGTCTGCTTTGAGTTTTTTCTTGTCACCAAAGTGATCCCACATCTTTTTGAAGACAGGTTTTAAGTCATTCCATGACACGAACTTGATAGTCGAAGTCAGCTTCTTTTTCTTGTACTTTGTGTCCTTTCCATGTTTCTTCACTTGCTTGATCTTCTTCCGTTTACCAATAGCAGCGAACGATGCCAATGTATAGGAAGTTCCTCCTACTGTGATCGTGCCTTGCTGCGCATTGATAGAATCAACTTGATAGTTGTTCTTGTCTTTGTCTTCGAGCACGGTACCAGCCGCAAACTCTATGGCATTGTTGAATCCCTGGGTTAGATCACTTATAGAGGAAATAGGGGATAGTTTTATATCTTGTGTCTTTGCTTCAACGACAAAATCTCTAAAACTCATCTTTTCTGCTTTGCCATTTTCATTGCTCAGGCTAATAGTCTTAGCACTTCTATCAATGTCGGTGATATGAAATGCATACTCTTCTTTCTTTCCTTCATCTCCCTGGAGTCCTAAGATTGCTGTTCCTTCTTTGAGCCAACCGCTTCCAAGAGTAGCTATCTGATGTTCGATATCTTCTACTGTGTTGATTTCAATGTTCCCAAGATCATTCAAGCTCTTGGACTGCTTCTGAAGCGACTCAAGAATCTCTGTTGGCAGGTTCTTAAGTGAGTTATTTGTCTTTTCGAGAAGCTTTTCTTTGATGGCTCGGTAGTCTTCGTCTGATTCATTAATCCCTCGTTCATTCAAGAAAGCCTTTAGCTCGTGCCATGTAGGTGGCTCTTCTAAATCCAATAACACATCTCTGATATCAGGCGATAGTCTGTCCTCAATCTCGTGTACGTCATCTTCAGTGAGTTGTTCATACACAGCAGGCTCTTTACCTCCTTTCTTTTGAGGTCCTTTTTCCTTGGCTATCTTGCTCTTCTCTTCTTCTTTTTTTGCAGGTTTCTCCTTTGCAGTGTCCTGTTCTTTCTCATTCTTTGTACTTTGTTCTGCATTCTTTTCATCAACTTTTTCCTTATCGGGCTCCTCTGCCTTTTCTCCTTGAGTATCTGACTTATTTGGCCCAGCCGCAAAGAACACTTTTGACTGTGGAGAGTTACTATCTCTATATGAGTGGAGGTGTA
>CAYGIM010000001.1:20409-38714 GCA_964349895.1 uncultured Candidatus Peribacteria bacterium
GGTGTATGCTCATCTATATGACTTATTTAAAGAGGCTCTTTGCTTCTGAATGGTCTCGTAGGTAGGATGCTATATCATCTATCTTGCCGGATGGGACCTTAGCTGCTGTCAGCATATCTTTCAAGTCTTTTGTGTTGCTCCAGGTCTGAGTAGAAGCACGGTTGAGTGCATAGTTTGTACCGCTATAGTTGATGGTCATGTTGTTTGCTGCTGCATTAGTTGGCACCGTTGGGAAGGTAACAAACGTCGTGATATTCTTTGCTTGGTGATACGCTGCTCGAGGATCAATCCCAGACTGCTTTGCCTTCGCTTTTACAATTGAGTCTTTCATAAAGCTCTCAAGCGAGTCAGAGTTGCGTGCTACTTTCTCGAGTGCGCTGCTAATGTCTTTATTGGTGCTTGCTTGTTGGAGCTCACTTAGTGGGCTCGTACTAGCAGGCATCTTGCCAAAGCTTTTGCCATCATCACCAAAGCTTGCAAGCTTCTGCCCAAGTGCATCTTTTGCTTCACCCAGCGTCATATTCCGGTCTTCTCCAGGCGCTTTGATCGGTATGATCGGCAGCTTCCCAGGTATTGAGCTTCCAAACTTCTGGATACCATCCATGACCTTTGAAAGTACTCCGGTAATATCTCCATGTTTGAGTGCGGCGAATACTACGCTCCAAAGCAGGGCTAAGGTAAGCAGCGCTACAATTACTTCACCAATACTGGCATAGCCAGATACGAGCGCATTCTTCTGGAAGTAGAGTGTTGTGAATCCCAGCGGAATAGCATTGTTGATAAAGCCAGGGGCAGACCCTAGGTAGTTTTTCAGAGCAAAGAGGAAGATATAACCAATACTGAGTACGATACCCACATATGCTGGCATCAAGGCGAGGCTTATATAGGATTGTATGCTGATGTACTTTTTGAGGTTCTTATCATCAACCTTTACCATCGGTATGAGTTCTAGCACCCAGGCGGGTGAAAGGATCATAAGTGCCCAGAGCATGACGCTACGGAAGGCGAGAGCGATGACGAGAGCTATGACGATCAGGAAGTACATGATGACGATCCAGATGCCGATCAGCGTCGAGAGAGCGATATCGGTAATACTGGAATCAGTAGGAATGCTCCTCTGGATCTCAGGTAGACGCAGGAGCCCGAAGGTGAATACATAGAGTGCATTCTTTGCATTGAACAACTGGTCGGATGATACTATACAGTTAAGAGAGGGTGACAGCTTCATCTTCTCCAGAGTCTCTTGATACTCTTTACGCTTATCCGGCCCTTCAAATGAAGTAAGATCAAAGTCTTTGAAGTCGGCGTTTTCATTGATTGTCCGGAAACCCATGTACTCCCACTTCCAAGCACCACCCTTGTCCAGCTGAGCTTGACCATAGGTCGTGACGGGAACGATGATGTTATCTTCATCGCGTGCATTTCGGATATTTCTATCTTTGGCATACTGGCTCAAGCTTGTCTCGGTACGTGTCTGTTCTGCAGTAGCCTCGAGCTCTCGCTCTTTGCTGTTTTTGAAGTTCATATAGTACGCTCTGCGAACACAGTTCCATTGGTCCTTACTGCTCGTTGTTGTTGCGGGTGCTGTCGTCGTACTTCCTGTCGTGCCTGCGGTAGTTCCCGCAGCACCTGGTGTTGGCGTGGCTGCAGGTGTCGTACTTGCAGTGGGTTTTTCGTTTTGCTTGAGTGTGGTCTTGTAGATAAATGCATTGAAGTTCGTCGTGGTCGGCAAGAGATCAATCTTGTTTACCTGCGTTGGTAGCGAGAAGGCCGCTGTTGTAAGCAGGTTGGCACCGTCGAGAATTACTTTGGCACCAAAGTAGGAGAAGTTTACGAGGATTACGGCCAAGATAAACTTTGGTAAGGCACTTTTGCCTAAGACACTCTTTTTGTCGTCGCTGAGGCCAATGATATGACCAAACGTAGCGAGCAGCAGCAGCGCTATAAACAGGAGGTTGATAACATTGCGGATGTAGATCCAGAGCGTATAGATGATGTCTTGAAATCCTCCCCACTGTCCGGTAACCCACTCGTTTGACAGCAAGTTTCCTGCGATTGCGGTAAGGGGTATGGTAAACGCCAGAGCCGTCTTACTGATATCTATGATCTGGTTGGTAATCGTGAGCTTGAGCTTGTCTGCTTCTGTGTAGCCTGTAAAGGTGGTCTTTGCTGCAGTGGTGGTCGCAGGTGGTGTAGTTGCTGCAGGAGTGGCCGCTGTTCCTTGCGCCTCAGCTGCAGGTATGAGCAAACTACTCATATCACCATGAACACTCGCGACCGATGTAGCTATGAGCGTAAAGGCGAGAAGGAGACCGATGCTGAGTTTTTTGAGGTATTTCATGTTTATTTTTGAGTGTTGGTAGCGACTTGGCCTAGTGGTTAAGTACTATCTCCTGAAATGCTGCGGCGTAGCTATCTACTCCTTTCATGAAAAAGAGCATGTGAGCTACTACCAAGAGAGCTACAAATACAGCGCACTTGATACGAACCGTTCTTATTTTGGATGAGGTATGTGTCATAGTATGTGTAAGGAACGCTTATATTTTAAGGTAATGCAAAAGTTTATCAATCATAACTTCTTTTTGGGGGAGCGGCTGGTATACATACCGCTTGAGTACCTTTTCTGAAGCCGCCTTTTCTTCTGCAGGAACATGGAACGTGAGCGAATGCAAAGGACTACGTGCGTGATGGAGTATCACGACAAGATCACTCCCTAGGCTAAACGTATTGTAGCTCTCTATCTCTTTCCAGGCTGTAAATGTTTCCCCGAGCTTGATCCCTTGCTCGTTTACAAGGATGAGAACTGTTTTTTGTGATCTGAGCTGCGATAAGTAGTACAGCCCAATTCCTAAGCTGAGAGCAAATATAAAGAGAAGATTATCGGTGATCAAGCCAAGAATGATCAGTACGGCAAAAACGCAGATCATGCTTACATACCACGTAAGGCCGCGTTCATAGGGGATAAACTGGTGTGTCTGCCAGGAATGCTCGTTGTCTTGCGCCTGATCCATGGTGCTTGTATCTATGACGTAGTATTGCTATCCCCATAGTATAGCAAATATAGACCGTGAGACACAAATATCTCCCTCATCTTGCCCATAATTGTGGTGAAGGAGGAAAACCACATACATGGCGTTAACCACGTATACATCATGGGCAAGACAAGAGAGATATCAATACGCAAAAGAGCGTATGCGAGTATACTAGCAAGTTCGCTTTGCGGATGTCAAATAATGTCTATACTTGTCTGAGGTAGCTTTGCCGTTTTTCTATCGTTGGTATGCATTTCTTTCCGCACACGCTCGAATTAGTACTGGTTACCATACTCGTAAGTCTTCTTTTCCTGGGTATTGTGCATTTCTTTTTTCCACGCGTCGGATTTTTGGATAAGCCGGCATTATATGGTCTCAAGCGCAAAGCGGTACCCTACTCGATAGGTATCATACTACCCGCCATCTTTTGGGTCATCACGGTGTACTTCTTCCCGAGTATAAACTCACTGTATCCTATTGTCATCGGCCTTACGGTGCTCTCTGTGATTGCCTTTGTTGATGACTATTTGAAGATCAGCCCTTACCTACGTTTGGCGGCACAAGTATGTGTTGCTCTCTATCTTGTGTGGAGCGGTTTGGGTATTACAAGTATCACATCACCGTTTGGCGGAGCGCTTCACTTAGATATGTGGAGGTGGGATATTTTGGGGCATACGCTCTATCCCTTGTCACTGTTACTTACGGTATTTTGGATTATGCTTGTTATCAATGCGATCAATTGGTTGGATGGATTTCAAGGTCTGGTCAGTGGGGTTGGGACGATAACGAGTGCTGTATATGTAGGTCTTTCTCTTATTCTTCTAGCCGGAACAGCTCTGAGCCAAGAAGAGATTGCTCATGCACAAGTCACCGGCTCTCTCAGTCTGGTGCTTTTTATTTCGGTTGGTATTATCTGGCTCTATGAGGGAGTACTAAAAAAAGGTGTTTTGGGAGACTCCGGCACCTATGCCATTGGCTATCTCCTGGCTATTCTATCTATCTTCTCCTATGGAAAGATAGCAACGCTCTTTTTAGTTTTGGGAGTACCTATCCTTGACTTCTTTTGGGTTATATTTCGCCGAGTATGGATAGAAAAGCGAAGCCCATTTCAAGGAGATCACTTGCATGTACATCATCGACTTCAGTATATCGGGCTCAGCCAGCGCTCTACCGCATTGTGTATCTACGCCCTATCGATTGGTTTAGGCGTCCTTGCGTTAGTACTGAAAACAAAAGGTAAGCTCTACGCAATACTTGCCTTCTTGATCCTTGCCGCGTTATTTTTTATCGGTGTCGTTCTCGTACAAAAGAGAAGTAAGGCAAAGAAGTCATTTGATCGGGATTGGCGCGCTACCTAAGCTTCTAAGCTTTTTGTTTAGGACGTATGACGACATGTCTTGTACTACCATCGCCAGCACTCGTTGCTTCATAGGCATCAGGAGCATGCTTTCTGAGATACTCGTGTACGTAGCGACGATAATACGGTGTCATGGGGGGAAGGTGCTGCTCTTGTTTCTTGTTCTTCGAGCACTCCTGTATCGCGGTGCGGATCATCTCTGATAGCTTTTGTTCATACTGCTGCCGATAGCCTTCCACATCGAGGACGATATGAATCTCAGGTAGGTCGGTAAGCTTGCTGCGTATGACATTTTTTAACACGATCTGCATCGAGGTCAGGGTCTCTCCGTGATGCCCAATCATGTATGCTGCGTCATCAGAAGAAATATGGATCGTACATATTTGGTTGTCCCATACTAGAGATATTGTCCGTACATGGAATCCCATCGAGAGTACAAACTCATTCGCTATTTCTTGGATTCCTGGGGTAAGTGACGAAAAACTTCCTTCGGTTACTTGGACTTCCATAAATTGGCAATATTGCCATTTATCTTTTTTACCTTCTTGCTGATGAGCGAAAGATCATCTTGGCTGATGGATGGATCTTCTCGGGGAATGTCACTCATCTCGTAGCCTCCTAAAATCTCATCGGCAGATATGCCAACATGCGTGCTGTGGCTACAGCCTGAGCAGTGGAGACCCAAGACCAAAGAAATACCCTGTACAGCAACTATTTCTACCATTTCACTGGTGTACTGGCTGCTGCACGTTGGGCAGTTGAGTGACTTCGTCAGTATATGCATGAGGAACAGAAGTTCAGAAAGACGCATACGCAAATATATTATGATGTTCTTATGTTACTCTGAAATACCTCATCTGCAAGCATTTAGGTATTGCAGATGAGAGGTGGTTCTATGATACAATAGGAGCAGTATATTCTTATATCTACCTCTATGAGACGTGTTGCTATCAATGGATTGGGTCGTATTGGAAGAATTGTTGCAAAGTTGATGGCTGACCGCCCAGACATAGATCTAGTCGCTTTTAATGATCTTACCGATACTGCGACCTTAGCACATCTGATCAAGTATGACTCAAACTACGGTATCTATGGAGGTACGGTTACATATGATGAGACATCGCTCACCCTGCAAGGAAAGAAGATCGCAGTGTATAAAGAAAAAGATCCCTCCAAGCTTCCCTGGGGTGAGCTTGGGGTAGATGTTGTGGTGGAAGCAACAGGGTTTTTTACCAAAAAGGAAGGAGCGCAGCTACACCTATCAGCAGGAGCCAAGAAAGTGATTATTACTGCGCCAAGTAGTGATGCGGACGCGGTACTATGTTTGGGAGTAAATGAAGAGCTCTATGATCCTGCTTCTCATCACATCATCTCCAACGGTAGTTGTACGACTAACTGTATCGCGCCTATCGTCAAAGTGCTCGAGGATTCATATGGGATCGAAGATGCGTTCTTTCATACGATCCACAGCTATACATCTACACAGAAGATTCATGATGCACCAGACAAAGACCTGAGAAAAGGCCGTGGGGCATTTCAGTCTATGATCCCTACCTCTACTGGCGCAGACAAGACGATCGTTGCTCTTTTCCCTCAGCTAAAAGATCACATAAAGGGAATTGCAACCCGCGTCCCGACACCTACAGTCTCAGAGCTCAGCTTGATCGTTCGGCCCAAGGTCAGTACTGATCTGCCCTCTGTACTTGCGGCACTGCGAGCACGTGCTGCTTTGGTTCCGCAAGTCTTGGAAGTCACAGATGAGTCACTTGTCTCTATCGACTTTAAGGGCAATCCTCATTCTGCCATTGTCGATGTCAAGGAGTGCTATATGGTCGGGGATCGACTCATACATATTCTCGGGTGGTATGATAATGAGATGGGCTACTCCAACCGCGTAGTTGATATGACCCACTATGTATTGTCTCGGCCATAAGTATTTGAGGATTTCATAAGAGAAAGATTGAGGGTGTCAATTGACCCTGGGCGCCGGATACATAAGATATACAGTATCTCATGTTTTCTTAATTTGGCGTATATGTTTGATAAGGTGAAGCAGATGGCACAGGTAGGAAAGGCTATGAAGCAGCAAAAAGACGTACAGGCACGGCTTAAGAACATTCATGTAGAAGCAGAAGAGGATGGTGTGAAAGTCGTGTTTGATGGCCAGATGAAACCTGTATCATTTACGATTGTGGATGAGGGGCTTCTTGCCAATAAGACGCGACTTGAGCGCTCTTGTATGAAGGCTCTAGAAAAATGTCTCGATAAGACCCAAAAGGTTATCCAAGATAATTCACAAGAGTTGATGCAAATGCTCGGAGGTATGTTTGGTAATCAAGCTCCTAAAGCAAGCTGATGTCTATGCGTACGTATTTTGTAGCAACTATTGTGGGTGTGGCTTGTATGCTCGGTGGTTGTTCACAGGGGCAAGGTTTGGATACACCAAAGGATGCACATAGCAAGCTTGAGATCGAGTACACCGTGGTAAAGGGATCAAGCATCAAAAAAGTTGCTGAAGAACTCGTAGGTAAAGAAGTTATGAGTGATACCCAAGCGATCTTGGATTACATGCGTCAGAAAAAGATGTATCCTGGCACGTATACGTTTAGTGCTTCTATGACACCTCACGAGATTGCTGATGTGCTTGCGGGTAAGGTACAAGACAAGTACATCGTACGTTTGGTTATCCCCGAGGGATACACGATTCATGACATTGATGCACTCCTTGTGAAACAGCTTGGATTCAAAGAAGGCTCATTTATCAATGTGGCAGATACTGTTGATCGCTCACGTTATACTCTTCTGAAAGATCTCAGTAAGCAACATTCTCTGGAAGGATACTTTTTCCCCGATACGTATATCGTGGACAAGAGAACTACTTCGCCTGAGCAAGTTGCACAGCAGTTACTTAAAACATTTCAAGACAGGGTCGCCTCGTTGCTTGAGGATCTTCCCTCGAGTGGACACAGTTTGGACGAGGTCATCACTATGGCCTCGCTTATCGAAAAAGAAACTACTCTTCGAGATGATAGAGCTATTGTTGCGGGGGTATTGTGGAAGCGTATAGAGAGTGGCTGGTATCTCGGAGTGGATGCAGCGCTTCTCTACGAACGAAGCAATGCTGAGGGCCGAGATATTACCTATCAAGATCTGCAAGATAGCTCCCCATACAATCTTCGTAAGCACAAAGGACTTCCACCTACTGCAATAGGCAACCCAGGCTTATCTGCTATCAAGGCAGCTCTCTATCCCAAAGAAAGTGCCTACTGGTACTATCTACATGATTCTGCTGGCAATATATACTACGCCAAAACAGATGAGGAACACGCACTCAATAAGGCTCTGTATATACAGTAAGCGCACGCCGTGTACTTGATCAAAAATACCCTAGCCTTCGAGAAGGTCGCTAGGGTATTTTTCTATCCAAGCATTTCCATAATTATCTCTCATCTTCCTGGGTATCCTCTGCTTCGTCCCAATAGCGCTTCATCTTCTTTGCTATGGCACGTCCTGCATGGAGGGGGATATCTACGTAGGTATCGATGGTCTCGGTAATCCTACTCGTGTGTTGTGTCATAACATCTACGTTGCCAAGGATGTCGTAGACCCTCTTTAATACCATAACCAAAAATACGGTGAGGAGTATGATAGCGAGGGCAATGACGATGTACAAGAGATCGAGAGAAGTGAAAGTCATAGACTGATAAGTTATTGCATAAGGCGGTTAAAGATCTCACTGAGAATATTGGGATTTGCTTTTCCTTTCGTTTGTTTCATGGCCTGACCAATAAAGAATTGTATCAGACTTTCTTTTCCTTCCTTATATTGTGCCACCTGAAGAGGGTTGTCGACAAGTATTTTCTGACAGATAGCAGAAAGCTCATTCTCATCATTCAACTGTTCTAGGCCTGACCCTTGGATGAGATCATGTACAGAGATCTTTTCCTCGATCAAGCGAGGAAGCAGTTCCTTGGCATTGAGCAGTGATATCTTTCCTTCTGTCTGTGCTTGTATCAGAGGCAAGAGCTCGCCAGGTGAAATCGGTATAGTTGATGAGATACTATGTTCACGTAAATATCCGACTACATGCGTTGCTACCCATGAAGATGCACTCTTCGTATCTACCCCGAGCAACATAAGTTCTTTGAAAAAATCTCCGAGGTATGGCTCGTATACAAAGAGATCCATCGTATCAGGGCTGATGTCATATTGCAGGTATTCGGCTCTCTGCTCAAGCGATGTCTTTGATTGGCTTTTCTTGAGATCCTGAATATATTCATCACTCAGATTGATACGTGGCAGATCTGGTTCCGGGAAATAGCGGTAATCGTGTGCGTTCTCTTTTTCGCGCATGAAGTATGTCTCTCCACGATCATCATTCCATCCCAAGGTACACGGCTTTTCTATAGGAGTTCCTTGCTCACAGAGCGAGATTTGTCGTTTTGATTCAAACTCGATTGCATGTTTGAGTGAGCGAAATGAGTTGAGGTTTTTGATCTCTGCTCGAGGAGCAAGCTCAGTCTCTCCAAGTTCTCTGACAGAGACACTAGCATCGAAGCGCATCATACCTTTCTCCATATCGGCATGTGAGGAGCCTACGCTTCGGAGCAAAGCCTGTACCTCTTTTGCAAATACATATGCCTCATCACTAGAGCGTATCTCTGGCTCAGTGACAATCTCTATAAGTGGTGCTCCAGCTCTATTGAAATCAATACTACTTACCTCTGTCTTGTGAATGAGTTTACCTGCGTCATTCTCGATATGTATACGAGTGAGCGCGATCGACTTACCCTGGCTGTGTGGTAGGGGGATGGCTCCCTTTTCTGAGATAGGCTCATCATACTGTGAGATCTGATATCCCATAGGTAGATCGGGATAGAAGTAGTTCTTTCGATCAAACTTCGAGTGGTTGTGTATCACAGCACCTGTGGCGAGAGCAAAGCGAAGGGCGAGTTCTATCGCATGGATATTGGTATAAGGCAGTGCACCCGGAAACCCCATGCATACACCACAGACAAGGCTGTTGGGCTCTTTGCCATGAGAGTCGTTGGAACAACGACAAAAGAGTTTTGTGGCCGTTGCCAGGCGTGCATGTATCTCTAAGCCGATAACTATCTCGTAGGTCTTGGTCATACATCAATTATAGATGTATTAGGAATCCCTGCAATATCAGGCTCGTCCTTGTGGATATTGTCACCTTTGCTATACTCATACTACTGTACCGTTTTAGGATTACTTATGGTGGATTTTCCTGCGATAGATCCTGTTCAGACATCCCAGACACAAGAGAAGAAGCAGTCGATATGGATTGAGATATTTGATATATCGCTCGAGATATTTATCATCGTACTTATTTTTGTCATAATTAAGACATTTTTTGTCTCTGCATTCAAGATAAGTGGCTCGTCTATGGAGCCAACATTTCATGATGGCGAACTTATTTTGATCGATAAACTGAACTACTCTAGGTTTCTAGGATCTAATCATGGAGATCCTATCCGTGGAGATGTGATCGTGTTTCGTCCTCCCACGGAGTTGAACCGATTTTATATCAAACGAATCATTGGACTTCCCGGAGATACCGTACAGTTTCGTAACAATGCTATTACCATAGTCAATAAAGATCATCCGCAAGGGTTCTTGTTGAGTGAAGACTATCTCAACTGTGATGTGAAAACAGCCACATCATTTCAGAGCAACTGCTCATATCGAAATGTCGAAGGCAAGTCGTTTACCGTACCAGATAATGAGTATTTTGCGATGGGGGATAACCGTGACTTCTCAAAAGACTCTCGTGTTTGCTTTGAGAGCTGCTCGCTTGCAAATGCTACAGCTTTTGTAGAACGTGACGCTGTGGTTGGAAAAGCGTGGGTGGTACTCTGGCCATTTTCTCAAATTCGTATGAATCAAGTAAAAGTCTATGAGTAATGTACGGATGCTTTTGGGAGACGGTATTGCACAAGCTCGTTATGAGGCTCTATCTACGACGGTGCGCTCTACATGTGATGCCAAAGGAGTACGGGCACCTCATCTCGTCATTCTTTCCCAGCATGATGGAAATGGTCCGACGGCATCGCTTATTGAGTTAAAAAAGAAGCGTGGTGAGGCGTGTGGGATCATCGTAACAGAAAAAAACTTTGATCGTGGAACAGCTTCGGCAGAGATCTCATCTCACGTTGCTCTTCTCGAAGCAGACCCTTCTGTTGATGGCATCTTGTTGCAGCTTCCGTTTGTAGATGAGCCTGACCTCACCGAGGTATTTTCGCAGATGAAAGCCAAGAAAGACGTAGATAGATTTTCTACAGAGTCCTTGGGATTGGCATTTCTTGGTCGAGAGGATTATCGTACCGCAGTGACCAAGGCAGTCTTTGCCATCATTGATGAGTATGATATTGACCTCAAGGGCAAGATGCTCACGGTCCTAGGTAGTGGACTCTATGTCGGGAATACTATTGCGCAAGCATGTATAAGAAGAGGCGCTACCGTTACGGTGTGCAACGAGTATACGCAAGATCTAGCTTCGTGTACGCTGCGTGCAGATATCGTGATCTCATGTACGGGCAAGAAGCACCTGGTACAGCCCGAGATGGTGAGCGATAATACAGTTCTTATCGACGTAGGGTTTGGCAAGGATCTGAACGGCGTGTATGGTGATGCCGATCCTCGTTTATACGAAAGTGAACTCTCTTTATCCCTCACTCCAGTTCCAGGGGGAATTGGTCCCCTGACAATAGCATCGGTATTGGCGGAGACAGTGCGTATTTGGTCGATTCATTATCAACAGCTCGCATGATTATTGCACAAACACTTCTGAGAGAGTACCTCGATGATGGTGAAAAGATCAGGCATGTCGCACACCGGCATCCTATCATCCATATTGCTGAATGTGTTTCCGTTCTGTTTTTCGGATTTGCGATCCCTATATTTCTTTGGCAGGTTACCACGAGCCTGGAGATTGTCTTGGGTATATGGATGGGGATTGGTTATATCTACTTCATGTTGGTCTGTATGAAGTGGTACTATGATTGCTGGGTAATCACCGATAGTAGTGTGATCGATGTAAAGTGGCAAAGCTTTTGGGAGCGCAAGGTCTCTCGTATAGAGTATGATTGGATTGGCGGCATCTCTATGAAACAGCCTAACTTTAAAAGTGTCTTGTTTCGCTATGCTGATTTGGAGATTGACAAGGGGGGAAGTGAGTCAGTGAAACTTGAGTCAGTGATGGCACCTCGCAAAGTTGAAAAGCTTATCGTAAGTATTCGTGATCACACGGTTGATACCAAAAAGAAGCAAGATGAGGATGCTATCAAGGACCTGCTGTACTCTCTGGTAAAGAGACACATCTCAGAAAACGACAATTCTAAACACTAACGTTCGATACTATGCCAACTGAGGTTATTGCCATCCTTGCTCTTCTTGCCATTATTATCATAGGTGTTGTTCTCGTACTTTGGGCAAAAAAGATACCTCGAGGTTTTAACGCTGTACAAAAGGAGAAGATACGCCGTGAGTGGTCTCGGATCTTAGGAGATACCCACCGAGAGAAGCAAGTCATGGATGCAGATAAGCTTTTGCATACCGCTTTGAAACTCAGAGGGTACTCGGGAACCATGGGCGATATTTTAAAAACACATGGCAATCTGTTTACGTCAAAAAATGATATATGGACTGCGCACAAGATTCGTAATACGATTGCTCATGAATCTTTTCATACAGTCAAACAATCTGATTGCTCTCAAGCTCTTCGATATATAGAAAAAGGCCTCAAAGACTTGCATGCCCTCTAACCTCATCTTCATATGTACATAAAAATCAGCCGATTCGTAATCCTGGGTAGTACCACATTTCTTACGCTTCTGTCTTGTGTGTGGGGAGGGCATAGTGCCTTAGCAACCTTTTCTGATACTGCAGTTCTCGCACCCGAGTCGCAGCAAGCAATCACTCAGCTCGAGTCTGCAAATGTGATACGTGGCTATCCAGATCATACATTTCAACCATCAAAAACACTCAATAGAGCTGAGTTTTTGGCACTTATCGCACGGATGCATACACAGGCCACTACACCCACCTCGACACAGGGGTATGCCGATGTAGCGGTGGGTAGCTGGTTTGAATCATATGTGCAATCTGCAGCAGCGAGAGGATTGATAGATACTCCTCGCACAGAAAAGCAGAATAGATTTTTTCCTGAGACTACTATTGTTCGTGCAGAGCTATGGAAGATCGTAGCATTGCATTTTAGTGAGGGAGATGCCGATAGGTTGTCACGAATACAGCAAAGTACAACTATGATGTGGTATAGCCCGTATCGACAACTTCTTTTGGAGTCAGGGATCTTGGATCAAAGCACGATGAATGAGCCAGGGAAGTTGGTAAGTCGTGAAGAGGTTGCTCTTGTCCTCTCTCGTATGAGTAATTACAAAGAGTATGCATTTAAGTACACGTTTTCTCACGACGCAGGAGTCTATCAGGTAGAGGAACAAGGGGGAACGTACTTAATACCTTTATTTCTCTATGGTAGTGGAGACACGTCTTCACAAGCTGTGGCAAAAGATATGTCGATACGCGTCTATGATGTCTCGGGTGATCAGATCCTATCTCTGCTTACAGGCATCGGCACAGAGTATTCGTATATGACGAGTGGTCGCGATATCATACTCAATACAAAGAATAAATCCTTGCTCAAGGAGTCTAGACTTCGAAGTGATCAACGCGTCAATTTTGTTTCTTCATCATACAATCTTTGGTCGGGTACGATAAGCCTAACAACTGCGGAGTTCGGGCAGTGCCCAAGCCGCGCGCTCGTAACGGTTGAGGAACAGGGCGTCGAGCATGGCGTGATCGTAAACTGTACCAATCTTACATCGTTTATCCGTACGTCTCAGAAGGACGCATTGATTGTAGGGTATCAGACGAAGACACAGGAGGTTGCAGGAGGCGCATTGATCATGTCGGGAAGTTATCGTGGTACGCTTGGATCGGATGGCGTTTCAAGGGCACCTATCACAAGTCTTTCGGATCATGTACTTGTAGCAGACCCTGTACGTGGGCTAAGTATTACGGGTGTGCCTGGCTATGTGCTACCTCAAAAGACAGAGGGTGAGAGTGATCTCCGTGCATATATGAGCTCAGACCGACCGATCTATAAGGGTGGCGATACCGTGGAAGTATTCGGCGTGATCAGATCAGGTATCGATGCACATACCTACGGAGTGCCTTCTGATATATCAAGTATCACGTTTGATATGAAGACGTATGACAATGGTGTGTGGAGAACCATCCGTAGTAACATACCTGCATCAAAGACGTCTGCTTTGGGCGGATTCTCGGTATCTGTTGCTCTTCCTATTGAAGCAAAGGTCGGAAGCTATACAGTGTATCTCAAGAAGGGGAGCAGTAGTATTGCTACATATGATTTTCAAGTAGAAGCATATAAGAAAGATACGCTTGATCTCTCGCTCGAGTTACCTACTTCGCTCGTATATCAGGGGGATATCGTCCAGATCCCTGTGCTCCTGTCTACCTTTTATGGAACTCCAGTTGCTGCGAAGTCTGTAACGTACACGGTCAGTGTGGAGTCGCAGTACTATCCTTGCAGATTTATCTGTCCTATGTACTCAAGTAAGTCTTTTTACCCCCAACCGTATCCTCAAGAAATAGACTCGGGGACGCTTACTACTGATGCGTCAGGTCGGGCGTCGATATCCATAGATACCAATAAAGCGTTATCATTGATGAATGGGACCAACAGCATGTCTTACTCACTACGGATCAAGGCGAGTAGTAAAGATGATCAGCTCTTACCTATCGTAGAGCAAGGTAGTCTCCAGGTCTTTCCTTCGGCAGTAAAGATATCTACAACACAAAAGTCCTACGTGCTTTCAAAAGGTGGAGAGCAGCATGTCGTCACGACTGTATCATCGCAGAGTGAGGACAGACCTCTAGGTCAGCAAGCGGTATCATACTCGCTTGAGTACTTGTCGCCGCAGTTTTATACATCAAACGACTATACACCGAAGCAGATTGCAACAATCTCAGGAGTTACCAATGCTTCTGGAAGACATGAGTGGAGGTATGTAAGTACTGAGGAGGGCAGCTATACCCTCACCATCTCGAGTCAAGACTCTCAAGGCAGAATTGCAGAGTCTACTGTAAGCTGGTATGTATACGCTCCACAATCCAACTATTACTTACCATCGACCTCTGAGACTTTTTCTGTCATATCACCTAAGGATTCCTATCTGGTGGGTGAGACAGTTCCTTTTTACCTCAATCAACCGACGACCAAGAAGATCTTGAGATCAGTTGTACAGGACGGGATTCTCTCATATACCTGGCTCCATCCTACGAGCTATGATCTTCCAGGATTATCTCTCAATAGCACTCATGTGCCATCGGTAAACGTGACATTTGACCAGCTTGGAGCTGAGCTCGCATCGAGTGAGGTACAACTTGCCGTACACGATCCAAATAAAAAGATTACGATCTCGGCTCAGGGCTTAGCACAAGAAGTTACACCACATAGTAGTGTAAAGCTGGATCTGAGCCTCAAGAGTCCTACCAACAGTGCTGGGGAGGCGCATGTCATCGTCGTGGATGATGCTATCTATGAGCTTTTGACTGATGCACAAAAACAAGATATATACGAGACATTTTGGCAGCAACAATACTTCTCAAGCTATCTCTTGCGATACGTGAATCAGCAAGGTATGTATCCGACACCATATCCGGCTGTGGGTCTGGGCGGTGCTGTGACGCGAGAAGAGGATGGAGTTACTACTGCGGCAAAAGATGAGGCTTCAAGCCCATCCTCAAATACTGCGCAAGCAGCGGAGCAGGTAAGATCTGACTTTCGAGATACTGCATACTTTCTAGGAGCACATGCCTGGGGGAGCGATGGGATGATCCATACATCATTTACGTTGCCTGATAGTCTGACACGATGGAGAGTGATCGTAATTGCATACGATGCAAAGACCAATGTCGGAAGTTACGAGACTACCTTTGTTGCCAAGAAGCCTGTAGCGATAGAGCCACGTTTGCCTCGGTTCTTGGTACAAGGGGATACGATGACGTTGCCTGTAAGCATCGTAAACACTACCAATGAAGATGATCGTGGTGTGCTTACCATGACCGATACAAACACCAAGAAGCAGCTATCTTCACTAGAAGTTGTATTGAAGAGAAATCAAAGCACGCTCATGTCTCTTCCTCTCAAAGACATTCCAAAGCTAGCTTCGTGGGATCTGACCTTCTCTTATACCTCGAGTACTTCACAGGCTCGAGATATCATGCTTGCTGTGATTTCGATCAATGACAATGGATCTCACAAAAAGATTGGTCACTTTTATGATGCGCTTTTTGCACTACCTCTGACCACGCATACTTCAGACACTGTGAAGAGCGGTGTAACAGTGGTTGTCTCATCTCTTCTGTACGACCAACTTCTGGAGAGCCTCAAAGAGCTTGTGGGGTATCCGTATGGATGCGTAGAGCAAACTATGAGTAAGTTTCTACCAACTCTTGCTATGGCTGCCTATGAGCAAAAGCGTGGAGCGTCAGCTGGGGCAATGCTTTATGGAGACGAGATCAATGCAGCACTTGATAGACTTACCGTGTTTCAACACAGCGATGGTGGTTGGGGATGGTGGGAAACAGATAGCTCAAATATCTGGATGACTTCGTACGTATTGGAAGGCCTTGCATACGCTAAGCAGTATGGATATGCAGAAGTAGGGGAAATGCAAAGCCGAGCTGTAGCATATCTCGAGAAAAATCTTGAGAGTATGACAGATCAAGATGTGAAAGAGTATGCTCTCTACGTTCTCGCGTTGCATGGCAGTAACCATGAAGAAGTTGCACGCGTAACCAGTCCTACGACCGACATAGGTATCGTCTTTAGTGCCATGCGCTTTGCTACTCTCAAGAATCTTGAGCTTGCTCAGACGCTACTTAAGCGCTCACTATCGCATCTCAAAGTCACAGATCGTTATCGTTACTTAGAGATAAGTGATGCAAAAGACGGTAGAATAGCATCACAAGATTTGCTCAATGCACGCCTTTTGCAGGCACTTGCCCGTATCATACCAAACTCGACCGATACTCCTAAGCTTATTAGCTACATCAATAGTCAGCGTAGAGGAGGGATGTATCACGATACTCAAGCAACGAGTCAGAGCGTAATAGGACTTACGCAGTATTTAGATACCCATGCGGAAGCTCTCAGCGGTAAGACGTATGAGCTGTACTTAGATGATCAACGGATCTCTTCTGGTAGTCTTTCTCAGAAGACTGAAGTGTTTATTCCTTCCAAAGATCTTCATAGCGTGAAGACACTCTCACTCAAAACAGATGCGCCCTATGCATATACGAGTGTATTGGAACAGGTGTTTTATACAGACTCACTACCATCAACCACCTCACCAGTGACTGTAAGTCGTAGATTTCTAGATCCTGTGTCGCAGAAAGAAAAGATGGCATTTCAGGTCGGCGATATGGTGATCGCTGAGCTAAAACTGGATACGACACAAGAGCTATCGTATGTGATGATCAAAGACCCGCTTGTTGCCGGATTTGAAGCAGTCAACACTCGTCTCAAACGAGACCAAGGATCGGAGGAGCCAAGCCTGCCGTGGTGGGAACGAGGCTGGTATGCGAGTTTTGCTGATATATACAATGATCACGTGGCGTTCTTTGAAACAGCTCTACCCAAAGGAACTCGAACATATACCTACAAGGTATATGTCACATCTGAGGGCGCATTTACAGCCTTGCCCCCAGAGGTTGGGCTCATGTATGATCCAGATCTTGCTCAGCTAGGGAAGAAGCAGCTTATAAAGATTACAAAATAACATACTCGTGCTACAGTGAACTCATATCTTGTAACTATCTTGTCTATGGACGGATTAGGCCCAATCATAGCCGTAGTAGTCGTACTCATACTGGTCTGCATTCGTCAGATCAATCAGTATGAGCGTGGCATACTTTTCTTTACCGGGCGATATGTAAAAAATCTCAACCCAGGTTGGCATGTCATCATACCTATCTTTTTCTCGATAAAGAAGGTGGATATACGTACCAAGGCCGTAGACGTACCCGACCAAGAAGCTATTACCAAGGACAATATCCCTATACAAATCAACGCTGTCATCTACTACAAGATCATCGATGCCGGCAAGGCTATCAATGAGGTAGAGAACTACTACTTTGCTGTATCGCAGCTCGCGCAGACTACTATGCGCAATATCGTAGGTGAGTTTACTCTCGATCAGCTTTTGCAAAGCAGGATGGAGATCTCTGAGCAGATCATGGCAGCAGTAGACAAGGTCTCGATGTCGTGGGGAGTGGATATCAGCAATGTAGAGCTCAAGGATATCTCTATCCCAGACTCACTCAAGCGCACGCTCATGAAAACAGCCGAGGCTGAGCGTGAGAAGCAAGCGGTGATCATCCAATCAGAAGGTGAGGTACTTGCTTCTGAAAATATTTCAAAAGCGGCATCTACATTGGCTGCTACCCCCGGTGCTCTTCATCTCAGAACCCTTCAGTCTATCAACGATATGTCGTCTGATGAGTCAAATACGACCATATGGATGATCCCAGTGGAAGCCCTTAGGGCTCTTGAGGGCCTAGGCGAGCTGGTGAAGCACAAGAAGTCATGAGCACACTCTCTATCGTTCGGAGCATGGCACGCCACTGAGTAGGTACAATATCCTTTTCTCGTGATTTATGTAACACCGAGTGGCCATGGCTATGTACCTGAGTCTTTATGTGAGACGAATGGTTCATAGGACTTATTCATATGCAGAAAACCCACCCTTCCTCCCTTGTCAGGGAGGTGACAGAAAAAGACAGCGAACATCCGGGGTCCCCTTGATAAGGGGGATATAGGGGGTTGATTTGAATGAGGTATTGAT
>CAYGIM010000002.1:0-22970 GCA_964349895.1 uncultured Candidatus Peribacteria bacterium
CGCCAAGGCAATACTCTCCATGTGACACTGATACCAAAGTAACAATAGAGCACTGTAGAATGTCCATTTCATCGTCAGCTACGCAATTCGCTTCTCTATGTAGCATATACTACACCTCGTACGACTCATTGCTTGCTTCCTTGAACTGAACGATTCCACAGCACTCTAAGATATAACTCTATACATTATATGAAACTGAAGACACACAGCGGCACGAAAAAGAGAGTAAAAATCACAGGCACCAAGAAAGTCCTGTATGCAAAAGCCAGCAAGCGACACCTCTTGATCAACAAGTCAAAGAGGCAAAAACGCTCAAGCCCACTGGGTATGGCCGCAGATATCACACATGAGACAGCACTACGCAGGCTTATGCCCTATGCAAAGATCAAGCTTACCAAGCGACCTCTCCCTGCTATCACGACGGTACCAACCGAAACGGTAAGCAAGGTACGAAAGACTGCGACAAAGAATGTCGAAGCAAATTAAATTCACTATTGAACTATAACAACGTATGACACGAGTAAAAAGCGGGGTGATGACCCACAAGCGACATAAAAAGATGCTATCCCGAGTAAAGGGATATCGGCATAACCGCAAGAAGATCTTCTCTCTTGCAAAGCAAGCATTTATGAAAGCAGGTATCCATGCATATATGGATCGCCGCAAAAAGAAACGAGACTTCCGCGGCCTCTGGATCGTGCGTATCAATGCAGCAGTACGCGAGCATGGTCTCTCCTACTCAAAGTTCCTCCACATGCTGACCCTCAAGGGTATCGAGATCAACCGAAAGCTCCTCTCAGAGCTCGCAGTAAAGGACAAGGTAGGATTTGATGCTATCGTAGCATCAGTAAAGTAATCAATACATAGAAAAAAGCCTGAGCCATCGGGCTTTTTTCTATGTATATCAAGATCATAGATTCATACATGTGTTACGCGCTGACAGGATATATACACGGCCGTGCATCTTTCCTGTCAGTCTACTCACAAAGAAAATCTCTTCATTAATGCATCTTTGTTGTCTATATCTTCCGCAGTAAAAAGAGTCACATAGTCTTCGATGCCAAGGTAGATGCGTAAGTATGCAATCTGGTCTGTACAAATAAAGGGGTGAACAAATACACTATGTTGAACCTGGCAAAAGCCGAGCTCCCTGATCTTCTTGCGCAGCTGATCTCGTGCAGAGCGTTTCTTTTCCGGGATATCAAATGCGACAACTCGCCATTTCTTGTCCCACTGCTTTGGGCGAGATATGGATAGCTTTTCATATGCAATCAAATTGAGCTTCCTCTTTCCCTTCTCGGTAATCAGTAACCTTTGATCATGTATCTCAAGAAAAGCATTCTTTTTATAGTAATTAACAGCACTACTAATTCTTCTTGTATACGTTCTTGTCCTGTATTTGGAAGGAAGCATCATAAGAATCTTTGGAACAATTGCCACACAGGAAAGAAGCGCACCAGACGCAATGATAACGAGAACAGTTTTGGTAATACTTATATCACCATCTTTCGTGATAATTATATCTTCGATACTATCGCTTATAAGCTCTTCTAGTTGATGCATAGGATATGCCAGGAGAGTTACACGGCCGTGTATAAATTGTGGACAGTATATGACAACTTCAAAACTTCTACAATAGAGTAGGATTGGTACTAATGAGCCTTGCCGAATCTATAGCGCTTGATCACCTCGTATTCTATCAAAGGTGCTACTGTTTGGCGAATAAGCTGTAGATCAGACAGCGTTTGTTCAAAAAGCACTGGTAAAGTAGCAATGAACTTCTCTATTTGCTCTCGGTCTAGTGCTATTGTGTATCGCGCTATAGATGTATGGATCACATTGGGAGGGTTGGCAGTACCATCAAGACGCTTTACTCGATCTTCGATCTGGCTCCGAAGAGACATAAGAGTTCCCTGATCTCTACCTGTGAGATACAGCGTGCTTGATCCTGTCTTCAGGGTATCAAATACAATATGAGGAGCAGGAAGATCATTCATGACTTCTATGAGATGAGCATCGTAATCACTATGACGTTCTTGGAATATCCTATCAATGTCAGACGTATTGGTAAGAACCTCTCCCACCGTGATGTGAAGCGTCTCTGCTGGCGCTATCCATATACTATCACCCAGCAACTCCTGGAACCTGTCCTGAATAGACTTAATAACTAGCCGGTTTCGCGGCGAAATCAATGCATTGAGAAAGTATCCGGTTTCCTGTTCGCCCACAAGTGAAGACGGCTTTGTAAGGCTCATATAAGCTGTAAATATATCCTGTGCGTGTCTTGTAACATTTCAGATCAAAACATGCAAGAAAGACAGATTATTAGATACCTTTTTTCTTTCTGGATCCCGGATGAGTACTCCGGGATGACGGTCAATCACGTTTAATCTACATTCTTTAAATTTTAACCGTCTTAGTGTCCATTATCTAATCCAATATGGATTGCTTCGAGTACTAGCAACGTGTTCGCCGTAGTTTATGACATACCCCAGGTGCAACCTAGCCTCTCTTCACCCGTACGCCATCTTTGGTGTCTTCAAGAACCCAGCCTTTGGCCAATAGCTCATCGCGGATCTCGTCGGACTTCGTATAATCCTTGGACGCCTTGGCTGCATTTCTCTCCTCTACCAGTTTTGATATATCAGCAGGGACCTCTATGTTCTGAGAAAAATCTAGGACTTTCCATACGCTATCAAATACCTTGAGAAGCTCGATGACATGATGAGCATGACTCATCGTCATCGCACCTTCAGCAAGCAAAGTATTCCAATGTTTGATCTCTTCAAACAACACACTCAACGCCTGTGGTGTATTGAGATCATCCTGCATCGCCTCGAGTACTCCACGATGCAGAGCCAAAAGCCGCGCCTCTTCTTCTTTGCTCAAGCCTCCTTCCTGACTCACCTCGTGAAGACGTAGAACAAGATCATCCAATCCCTTGAGTGTATTTTGCGCACCCTGGATCGAATCCCATGTAAAATTCAGCGTCTGGCGGTAGTGACTCGCGAGGCAGAGATAGCGAAAGTCGCGTGGTGTAAATCCTTTCTCAGCCAAATCATCTAGCGTGTAGCCAGTTCCCTCGCTTTTCGACATTCTCTTCCCTTCGACCAACAAGTGTCCGCCTTCGAGCCAGGTAGTGACAAACTGTTTGCCTGTCGCCGCCTCACTCTGGGCAATCTCGTTTGTATGATGCACCGGTATGTGATCGATAGCTCCGCAGTGGATGTCGAACTGCTCACCAAGATACTTCATACTCATAGCGCTGCACTCGATATGCCATCCAGGATAACCTAATCCCCAAGGACTGTCCCACTTCATCTCTTGGTCAGTAAACTTGGAGCGTGTAAACCATAGAGCAAAATCAAAAGGATTCTTCTTCGCGCTATCTACCTCTACACGAGCACCTGCCTGCATCCCTTCGAGGTCTAGACGGCCGTAATCAGGGTACGACTTGAACTTGCTGACGTCGAAGTAGACATTGCCATCGGCCACATACGTAAAGCCTTGATCTTCTAGTCGCTTGATCAGGTCGATCATCTCTTGGATGTGATCGGTTGCCTTACAAATCACGTTTGGCTTTTTGATCGAAAGCTTTTCCGCGTCGACCAAGAAAGCGTCGGTATAGTGCTCTGCAATCTGCCACACGGTCTTCCCCTCTCGCTTAGCGCCCTTGAGCATCTTATCCTCACCCTCATCGGCGTCAGAGACGAGATGGCCCACGTCAGTAATATTCATGACATGATTCACCTTGAGAGAAAGATGGATGAGCAGACGCACCAAGAAGTCCTCAAACAGATAGGTACGAAAGTTGCCAATATGCGCGTAGTCATAGACCGTAGGGCCACAGCAGTACATAGCGATATGGTCATACTTGAGAGGCTTGAGCTCTTCTACTTTTCGCGTGCGGTAATTGTATAGCTGCATAGTACAAACGTTATGCAAAGCATCATACCGAAAGACGAGCATAAGAAAAGCCCTGAACCACTCATTACATTTGGGTTCAGGGCGATATCCTTCTCTGTCATTCCTGCGAAGGCAGGAATCCAGACAAACATGTATTATTCCTGGATCCTCGATCGAGTCGAGGATGACAGAGCAAGAGGTCCAGTTTTCATAAGGTTTCTTTTTGTTTTTATTTCTGGATCCCAGACGAGTACTCTGGGATGACAGAAAGATTACTGGATTGCTTCGAGTACTCGCAATGACAGAGCAAAAGTACTTTGCGTATAGGAAGACTAGTGCTTCATAAACTCTACGTAGCTATTTGCCATACTGCCCTTGAGACGAGCATCGATCACGATAGCCCGAGACTTGAGCTGTGTATCCAAAGCCTGATCAGTAGCCGTCCATGGCAATGGCTTAGAGACCTGATAGTAGTTGGTAGAGACAGCATTGCGATAGAGCTTTTCATCACTCAGACCGCTAGCAAATCCATCACCATTGAGATCACCTTCTGCGTCAGTATAGTAAGGTGAGATCACTAACGGTAATACTACACGCACACCACCAGACTCGATGATCAGATCATAGGTTCCTACAGGGAGCTTGCTGATCTTGTCGGTAGTGCCTTTGATCACACCAGTCTCTAGGATATAGCGAAGATCGATACTTGGAGTCTTAGCGATGTTCGCTGCGATATACTCAAAGCCTTTGTTATCGGTAATCGTCACGGTCATACCAGATCCTGGTGCATTCAAGATACTTGTAGGAACTGTGATAAGCTTCGCAAGCGGATTACCAATATCCAGAGGGTCTGTGATACTAAATGGTGCGAGAGTTGTGCCAGTACTTGTGTTGTTTAATGCGTCCGTAGTCTCGACCTCCAGTAAGTAAGTATTGTTGGTACGAACCGGTACCTGCGCCCATGAGTAGAGATAGACCCCAGAGCCACTGGCAAGAGTAGCGGCATCTTGTGGAGTCAGGGTAGTAAAGGATCCCGCCTCAAGCGTTGTCAGGTTCGTCGCTTTTACGCGGACCTGTGTCAGCGCAGTTTTGAGCGTATCAAGTACTTGAAAGTTCCACTCGACATGTCCAAGTACCACACGGGTAAGGATCGAGATAACACTTGGTGCTGTCGTGTCGACGATAGGCTTCAGCGTAAGTATACGCGTATTATCATACGTATCTTTGAGCGTCAGCTTCCATGTCTTCTCGCCATCTGTCGTGTAGTTGACGACAATATTGCGGATATCTGAACCACTCATAGTTCCTGTTGTCTCTTCACCAGAGATAGCCGGGTCATCGAAACTATAGGTCGTAGGATAGCCAGCATCAACCGCCTGTGAAAGTGTAAGAGTAAATGTCTTTGCTGAGAATCGATCGGGAGTAAGAGCTATCGTCTGATTAAACAAGCTTCCTGTCGCAGTAGACGCAATAGTGATAGGGGCCAGTGTGCTGCCCGAACCTGCCTTGAGCGTCAATGTAATACCAGGAACCATACTGTCTACCGTGATACTCTTATGAGCCGAGTCTTGGGACTTCCCAAGCTCATCTATCAGTCGGACAAAGACATCGTGAGTACCTTGTGGAAGGATGATACTAAATGGAAATGTGTTTAATGAGACAACTCCAGAAGCAATCGTTCCTTGAGGAGAATCACTGAGCACCTTTTGCCCATCTACGTATACCTCATAGGTAAGACCTGTCTTCGCATGTGCGCTGATAGTACCTGATACTTGTGTATTGGTAGTTACTGCCTGACTACTATTGAAGTTAAAGATATCGACCGTAGGTCCTGCATTGTCGTGAAGTATATTGTAGGTCTGAGTGTATTGACTTCCTGCAATGCTGACCACCGAGACCTCTACAGGTGTCGTAGTATTGGCACCGATAGAGATAGCGCCATTTTTGTACTCAAAGAGTGTCGTATCTGTCGAAGACGATGATGTCATAGATACTGCATCAATCACCTTTACCCCGGCAACTTTTACCGTAATCTTTGGAGCGATTGACCACGAATCTTTTGCTTGGACTTTGAGTCCCATCGTCGTGCTATCGGTGATATACGTATCAGTGAAGACACGAGAAAGCGTCAAGCCTGTTGATGTAGCAGGATCTCCTTTGTAAAAAGATACGATCGGTGTACTTCCGTTCTGAGACACAGGGCCTGAAGTATCTTGCACAATACGGAATGTATGTGTCGTGACATTGGCAGGAACACTGTTGTCCTCAAACGTGATCGTCACCGTATTGAGTGCATCAGGATTTTGGAGAGCAATATCAAACGACTGGGCAGCACTTGGTATAGAAGCAAACGTGGACTTCAGTGTACCATTTACCTTCACCCGGATCGGAAAGCTATTCTCAGGATATGATGGAATCCGATACGAATACTTCACAGTACTAGACTGTGTAAAGTATGTACGACTTGGGGCATCATACGTAACTACTGAACCATCTGGGTTCGTAAATGTCTCCTCTACTACCTTTGGAGCAATCACGTCTTGCGTGATCGTGTACTCGGAGACGTACGTCGACTGCGTCGTTGCATTGTATCGAACGTTGGATCGAACGATGTAGTCCCCTTTAGGAGGCTGTACAAAGACCTTTGTCGTGTCTGTAAGCTTAGTACTATCAGTAAATGCCGCGGTTACTGGAGCGTAGAGAAGGACATTACCATCCTTGCGAGAGATCGTCATATCAATTCTCTCAAACGTAGAGCCCGTAGTGAACGCATAGGTAACAGGAAACGCTCCTGATACAAGGTCGTATGGATCGAGAGAAGTTGAGTAGTTTGAGTCGATCTGAAAGATTACCGGTGTATGGATACCATCACTAAACTCGACCCTGAGAGGCTGTGTCAGAGACGTAGTATCCACAGGTCCATCTGACTGACTAGATTGTGAAGTCGGGCCATTGTGCGTAGCAATTGTTGTACTGTTGTTGAGAAGCTTCACGGTCACATTGCTTGCATCAGTAAGTTTGTACGAAAGACTTAGGTTGTTACCTGAGATAGTAGGTACAAACGTATCAATCTCTGGTGCATAAAAGTCTACACTTGTAGATACAGGACTAGAGGTAACTGGATGTCCCAGAGAGTCTTGAAAGGTAAGCGTGAGATAGTTGTTCTGCACGCCATCTTTAAATCGTGGGAGTTGATCTGCTGATACCTCCAGTACGCCTGAGATCTTTCTGCCAGAATCTGAGATCAAGCTGTCTGGGATCGTAATCGTAACAGTCTTTGGATTACCATCGCGATCAACATAGGTAAGGTCTACCGTATTTTTAAGTGTACCAGGATCTGTGATATCGAGATTGAGCTTCAAGGTAGGCTGGATAGTACCCGCGTTTACCTGGGCTAAGGTCGTAATACTCGGAGCGAGAGTATCCAAGAGAAACGATATCTTTTGCTCAGCACTGAGATTTCCTGCACTGTCAGCAACGCGTAGGTACACATCTCCCGATGTAAACGATGACTCAAGAGTGATACCCTGTGTGACACTCGCAGTGGCATCGGCAATATCATATGCACCATATGTTGCAGTAACTGTCTGACCAAAAGGAACAAGTGACTGACCAGTAAGACGATCATCGCTCGCTGAAAAGACATAGAGCTTGAGAGGAGTGTTTGTACTGCCACTCGTACCGTTGTTGTTCTCATCAATAGTAAAGGTCAGTGTCGGTGTAAGGCTTGGAATGACCGTCGTAGGTACAGCCCCAATCGTCCTGGTTGCGACAGGGCCCACAACAGAATCTGTAATCAAGAGTGAGGAAAGCAACGGTGGTACCGTATCAAAGGTTACCTCATTGCTGACTACGTCTGGAGACTGTCTGTCTACATTATCCACCGCCTTCATCACAACAGTATACTTCTTCTGACCGCTTGCATCGCTTCTCGGAACTCCCCAGATCAGAAGAGAACTGGGCCATGCTCCGCTATTTGTCTGCTTGAGAATCAGAGTATTTGTACTTGTATCAAACGAAGCACCATAAGGTTCTTGGCCCAGACCCCAAAATGACATCTTGGTAGTATCCAGAACGACAGGAGTACCACCTGAAAGCACTTGAAGAGCAACTTGTTTTACCCCACTCTCTGTATCTGTTGGTACATAAAATGGTATATCCAAGGTATTGTTTGGACTCAAACTATCAATGGCAGCAATCTGGAGAGTAGTCGCTGCATACGTCGGTGCGGCCTCGTCTACATGCAGCGTAAATGTCTGCTCTGCCGCTTGCAAACCTACCCTATCGCTAGCTGCAAGATTGATAGTGTTATCACCAGTCACGAGCCCTGTAAGTGTCATGCCAGAGCAAGGAGAGAGCTGAGGCGTACCATTGACAATCACCGTACAAGTACCAGCTCCAGAATCAGCGTCGTAAACACCAAACTGGACTTTTACATTTGTATCGTTTGCATACCACGTACCATCCGATGATTTCAGATATGTCGATGTTGTAGGACTGTCCGGTAGAAAGTTGACACCATAGATCTGTGGAGGATTTGTGTCGACAAGAAGATCATACAGCGCGGTTGACACAGGATTACCACTTCCATCCACGGCATATGCCTGAAACTGAGATCTTGAGTATGCCGTGATCATACCAAACACTGTCCAAGGAGTATTGGAATATATGGTATTGAGCGCACCGCCCAACGAGTACTGCAAAGAAACACAGTTCGAACCAGTATTGCCTGGACCACCGGTATCCGAGCAGTTGAGATAAAATGATAATGGCGTTGATTGCCACGTCGTAGGAATAGCCGGATTTGGATACAACGATGGTGGTGTGTTGTCAAAGACAGGAACAGCAAATGTACGACCATTCCACGTACACACATTACCATCAAGGCAGTTACCATATGAGCTCCAGTTGGCCGACCCCCATGGCGTATCCCAGTTCACCTCAACATACATATTTGCGACCCCTTGTGATGGATAAACCGTCCCCTCACATGCGCTCACTCCTCCATCCAGGTTCTGCCATTGTGAATTCTGCTTATATACAGCACAATTCTTAATCGGCAGCTCACCATAAAAGTCCTGTTGATTGATCACCTTGTAGTTTGTTCCTCCCCCAGGCCCTTTAGAAAACTGTACAGTAAAACCAGGATCGGAAGGACATACTTGACGCCCCCCCCCACATCTCTGCCAACATGAGTAGCAATAAAAGCTAGCCTCCGCAGGAGGGGTATATTGCGCCCCTCCGACAATAGCTGCAAACGCTATGATAAACGATACGATGCCTAACCGAATATAAGATTTCATATATGGAAGTTATTTAGGGTAATTACTTGTTACGAGCTTCCATAATGATCTTCACAGCCTCGGCTCTCGTGATATTTCGTGCTGGTTTGAATACTGCGACACCTCGCTCTTCATATCCCTTCACGATATTCTGATCATGAGCGAATACTACGTACTTCGCGTACCAATCAGCAAGCTTCACGTCTCCAAAGTAGGTAGTCGTAGGCGCTGCTGCAAAGCCTGCATCGATCGCCTCAAGAACGATCTTGAGTGCCTCTGCACGATTGATATAGTTGTTTGGTTTAAATGTACCATCTCGGTAACCGCCTACCATTCCCTCAAGCTTCGCTGAAGCAACATACGAGTAGAACCAGTCAGCAAGAGCCACATCGGTAAATGGTTTCGCACCACCCAGGTCAGCTCGGAGTTGTTTACCATAAGCATTCATGGCGATCTTGGTAAGCTCGGCTCGTGTGACAAAGGCATCTGGCTGGAACACACCGTCACGTTTACCTCCGATGATACAGAGCTTACGAGCTTCTTCGATGTATGACTCGCCCCAGTGTCCACGGATGTCTCCAAATGCTACTGCAGGTACGCACTGGCCCGGAGCCTGTGTGATCTTCTTGATAGGTGCACGATCCTTTTGTGTAGGACCAGCTCCACCGCCGCCTCCTCCACCTCCGCCGCCACCTCCTGATGGTGCGGCAGGAAGTGTGACTGCTGGTAGAGTTTCATACTTCACAGTTACGATAAAGTCTCCGGTTACCATAGTTGTGAGAGTAACGATGTTATTCGCGATTGACGTATATGGAACTACTTCCCACTGATTTGTAAGAGCGTTCTTTCTCATAACCTCGAGACCTATGATCTTCTTACCAGGAATCTGTGTCGTAAGATCAGCACTGTTGTATGGGAGCTTGAGGGTCACAGGTAGTAAGAAACTTGTCACGGGTTGGTTGGTGATCTTATTTCTTGCTGTAAGTGACAAGATATCACTAATGAGCGTATGATCTGGAATCGTGCCTGCAGCAGAGCGTGGAATGACTGCCATCTTCACCTCTGTCTGTTCAAGTCGCGCACCTGTACCGATGATTACAGAGTAACCACCAGGGGCTGTAAGCGTCTCTTGCGTCTTGTTGACACTTATCTCGTCTTTGAGAATTGTAGTGCTGATAAGATTACCATTCTTATCGTAGAGGCTTTCAGTAATAATCTGTCGTCCCTGCGCATCTGTACATGTAGAAAGTACTTTGTAGGATCCATCTGTATTGTATGTATAGACGTCGTTGCAACGCATGCCATCTGGATAATAACGCTCTATTCGGGTTATCTTTCCATTTGGATCATAGTAGACAACAGTTCGGATATCACCATTTGGTGTCTTTTCAATCGTCTCTACTACTTTTGAACCATCCGGGTTAATCGTTGTGGTCTCTATCTTCGTAACATTGCCGGCAGGATCTTTCGTAGTCTTAACAATCGTGGTAGTACCATCTGGATTTGTCGTAGTTACCGTAGTTTCTGTAGAGCCATTTGGATATGTAGCTACAAGCGTCGTAGTCACCTTTCCATTTGTATCAGTACATACAGTCTTCATGTACTGGATGCTATTTACCGTCCAGTTCTCATTTACCGTAGTGACACATGGGTTGCCTGCAGGGTAGGTACAGTTTGTGGTGATGACAGTACCTGATCCTGCTGTTGTATTCGTTGTGGTTGTACATTGGATGCCAGAAAGCTTGATCACATACGGTTTGTTTGTAACCGCTTTTGGATCAGTAGACCCTGTATCCAGATAAAACTGTGGGAGTGTAGAGCTTGTTGGCGGAGTGGTGAGAAGTCGTACATTCTCTACCTTGATCGGTGCATCGACAACAGTTGTTGCCAATGGACGGAAACGAAGCGTGAGAACTTTCTCTCGCGCTTGTAGGAAGTTTCCGGAGTTCTTGTCTACAGAGACATAGAGCTTACCAGTCGTCGCATTGACGCTCGAGACAAAGTTGTCCATCGTCATGCCCGCTGGGATGATCCAACTACCTGTAGAGGTAGAGACCTTTGCCGCGTCATACGAGACAACCATTGTTGCCGAGTTCGTAAGAAGCGCACCAGTGCTTGCGACAGATACATCTACAGAGATGAAACCCTGTGCATCGACAGCACTAAATCCAAATGCATCCATACCACTACCGGTAAGAACTGCACCAGTACCAGCAACGATAGACTGTGCTGTACTGCCTGTAAGCGTACCGATATAGAGACCGCGCTCCGCTGGAAACTGATCTTCGAAAAGGCTTCCGCGGAGGAAGTTTCCGAGTGGTGTGTAAAGTGAGAGCAGTGCTCCGATTGCCACCACAGAGGCAAACATGAGCGCTCGTTTCAACCATGTGTTTTTCATACCGGTGTTTTTGTTTTAGAGAGATGTACAGATCACAACGAATAATAAAAATATTATTCATAGTATAGTAACATATTCTCGTCTCTCTTTTCAAAGAAAATCTCTTAAATACCCTATGTCATTGCGAGGAGTCATGAGTATTCTCGAGGACGACGTGGCAATCCAGGGGTTTCAGATTCACCAATACACACAATAGATGCGGTCGCACCTATTGTGTGTCATATGATTTCCCAGTCTGTCATCCTCGACTCCGATCGAGGATCCAGGAGATGTAGTATAGATCAGCTTATAACCTGGATCCCCGCTGAGTACGCGGGGATGACAGAGACCTAAAAGACGTCTCAGAAGAGACGTCTTTTAGGTCTTATTACTTCTCCAGATAGTCCTTGTAGATCCGTAGTTTCTCGTCTCGAGTTGCTCCTCCCAGAGGGATATTGAGCAGGGATCTGACCTGAGTTGTCTGCTGAGTATACAGGGCATCGGCATAAGGACTGCTCAAAAGTCTGGCATAACGAAGAAATACTGAGAGATCTGAAAATCCTGTGTATCCATCACCAGAGATATCACCATCAGAGGCGAAGTAGCGAGGTGCAACAAACAACGCTTTCATATAGTCAGCAATGCCAGTCTTGCGAATAATTACTTGATATTGACCAAAAGGGATGCGTGTCAGCTGATATGGCACCATAATATCCATGAGACGGAACTGTGATACGACCGGCGTAGTTGCGCGAGCGGATCCATGGCTTCCACCGATCTGGTTGAGTGTCACATCGAGACTACCACCACCAGTCATAAACTGAGCAGGTACATCGATGATCGATCCCGTAGAGGTATAAGGGTCAAACAGACTAGGCTGTTGAGCAAACACAGAACTCACAGACGCGACAGCAAGAAAGGCCAGTGATAATGAGATAAGCTTTTTCATACTATATTATTGGACAGATAGTAATACTTTGATCGCTTCAGCCCGTGTGATAGGAGTATCAGGGAAAAAGAAACGTTCACTGCCGATGATCTTTCCACCAAGGATCTGGTGAGATTGAATATATGAGATGTATGGGGCAAACCAAGCATTCACCGGAACGTCTTTGTAATTTGTCGCACTGCCTCCTGAGATAGCAATATCCTTTGCGGCCAAGATCATCTTGATCGCCTCGGCACGATTGACCGTACGCTCAGGTTTAAACGTACCATCTTGGTAGCCTGCGATAATCCCCTCTTGCTTCATGAGCGACACATAGGATCCGTACCAAGCTGAGTCCGAGACATCACGAAACGTCGAGAGTCTCTTCGAAGCGAGCTTGGCAGTAAGATCTTTATCTGAGGTAACGATAATCTTCGCAAGCTCTGCACGTGTGAGAGAAAAGTCAGGTGAGAAGTACTCGCCATCACTTACTCCCGAGACGATACATTGACTTCGAGCCTGCTCGATAAATGACTCATACTTGTGACCTTTGATGTCTACAAACTTCGAGACCTGAGGCTTGCAACCAGATGTAGTGGTGGGTATTGATGGTGCTGGCAATGTACCGCCTAATGCATCTGTCGACTCAAAGAGAACCAAGACTGCATAGTAGCCACTCTGAGAAGCAGTAAAGAAGACTTTCCCGTCTTTGACATCCGAGACACTCTTGATCAGGTTTAACCACGAAGATCCGGTCGAGGAGAGATACCCTACGGTAATCTCTTTTGCTCTCTTTCCCTTCGGTGCTTGAACCCGCTCTGGATCATAACTGATCGAGGCCTGAAATGGTGTAAGAGAAGAGCTCTGATCTGCTGCGATCAAGAGCTGATAGCTGTTTGAGCCCTTGCGATAGTTATTGGGCAACGATGCGAGACTCTCAAGCACGCTATCTTTGAGGACAGGCTCCTGAATGCTGAGTAGTGAGCCACTTCCAAACTTGATCTCCAACTTTTTATCGGTAGACATCAGAGTGACTGCACCCTTGTAAGATGTATTACTGCCTGGGATACTCCCCGCTGTCTGATTGAGTACATTCTTCTCTATGTTTCGACCATACGCATCATAGAGGTACTCGATCGTGCTCGTTTTGCCTTGTGGTGATGTGAGAGTAGCCAGGATTCTTTTGAGGGTTCCATCAGCTGCATACTCATAGGTGAGAAGCTCTTTGGATCCGTCACGAAAGATAGTCTCTGTTTTCTTGATCTTTTTATCGAGCGAGAACTCTTCGGTAACTTGCGATACGATGAGGCCTGCCGAGAAGTTGATGGTCTTTTGCAAGAACGTGCTTCCGATATAGCTTCCAGAGCTGCTCTTGATCATGACATTGGATGGATCAAACTGATTGAGCCACGTACCTGTAGAAGACTGGGTGCGTTCTGTCCGGCTACCTGTAAAGTCAGTATATATATCGCGTATCAATCCCCCTGATTGTGCAAGTACTGTCCGAATAGCCACACGATTCTGGTCGTTGATCTCTCGTGTCTCGGTCACTTGATCCCCATTGGTATTCTTGGTAACAATCTTAAACACAAACTGATTCTTGCTCATATCGGTCCACGTCTCGATCACCTGACCAGAAGACTTCTTCAGCATTTCTCTTTGTATCCCAAACGCATTGAGCACTGTGGTTACGACCTCATATGCCTGCGTACTTCCTGCCTGTACATGTGCATCGAGACTCATGAACTCACGTGAGACTTGATCTTGCCATGAGTCTTTTATATATACTTTTCCATCTGCAAAGAAACGACTCTCTCGTAATACCTGTCCGCTACCAGTCGTGGCAAACGTACTCGTCTCGACACGAGAACCGTCATTTGCAAGCACAAGTGGTACATACTCAAAGTTCTTGATAGCCCATCCAAGCTCTACGATGCGAGTCTTGTCCTTATCCAAAAACAATGTTGGTGAGTCATACGGAGCTGCAGCATCGAGTATGCGTACCGTCTCCAGAGACAGCGTAGCTCTTGGCTTGAGCAGTCGGACCTTGAGTCGCGCAACACGCTCACGAGGTGAGACAAAGTATCCACTCGTCTTCTCTAGAGCAAAGATCATAGCGCCCGACTCGGTTAGAGGTCCTTTGACAACAGAAGTGAACTCTGAGATCTCACGTGTATCAGCTGCAAGATCTACCAAGTATCCCGTTCCACTTGCACCTCCGATACTCATCTCCGTTGGATCATAGGTAACTACTGCACCAAGCGCGCTACCTGTAAGAGTACGCGGTGATGTACTTCCCGTACCCGTAGCAACTGTTACATCGATATACTGATATCCCGAAGCATCGGTAATACCATTGGTGCTCAAGATGACACCACTTCCAGCTCGCACCTGACTACCATCGAGATACGAAAGATAGAGGCCAGCTTCATTGCGATTCACGCCAATGCCAAAGAGACTACTACGCAAGATATCACCAATAGCCGTGTACTGATACAGCGCAAAGGCCAGCAGGATCAGAGCTGCACCGAGAGTAAACCTCAGAAACGAAGACTTTTTTGTGAGTTGCTCCATACAATAATTGATACAGAATCACATTATTGTAGCTCAATGCCTCTGCTAGATGCAAATCGGACCTTAGAAATCTACTCCTCTATGGGTACCGTATACCGCTCTACATGTTTGTATCCAAGACATACGAGAAAGACCTCACGGCTACGATCGCGTGTGGCTTGGGGTTTTACCGTCACCACCTTGGTAAAGCTCTTCTTGAGATCCTTCACAAACATATCAAACTCCTCTCCCTGAAAGATCTTCATCATCGCGTTGCCACCCTCCTTGAGAAGCGAGTAAATGACTTCATTGACCTGTTCGCAGAGCTCTATCGAGCGAAAGTGATCAACGTCTTTGATACCCGAAGTATTTGGTGCCATATCTGAGATGACCACATCAAAGAAAGGCTCTTTTGCCTTGGTCGCTTTGAGCTTCTCGTGTAACCACAGAATCGTCTTCTCGGTAAAGATGTCACGCACGTAGGTATGAACATTTGTAGCTCCTGGAATTTTTTCAATCTCCTTGAGATCAATACCGATGACTGTACCGTCTTTGCCAACAAGCGTAGACTCCAGCTCCAGGAAACTTCCAGGCGCCGCGCCCAAGTCGAGTACACTATCCCCTTTCTTGATCAGAGGATACTCAGCCTGGATCTCTTCAAGCTTGAAGTACGACCTGGCTCGGTGCCCTTCGTCTTTTGCTTTCTGATAGTACTTATCTTTGGGATTGTATGCTTTGGGCATAAGTTTTTAATGTCATTAACAACTCTACGTATGCGAGAATGATAAAGAATATGGATCCCCGATCAACTTCATTTTTGAAAAAGTGGACTAGTCGAGGATGACGGACAAGGGAGTGGCACCAATGGCACAGCATGAGACGGAATTACTTCGTTTCTGCTATCTCTATCTCCCAACCAAGCTCCAAGACGTTTACTTTTGTAATCATTTCGATCTTAACTACATTGACCGGTGCAGTGAGATGATATCTTCCTGGCCTTCTTTGTTCTATAATATGATCTTCGGCTTCCAGGGTATACAACCAACCCTCTTCGTTGATCTGAGGAGTAGTCACCTTACCCTCGATAAACTTCCCGTCCTTCGTAGTGTAGTTCACGATAGCATGAGCTCTCACAGGAAGAAGTGAAAACATCATGGGACCAAATGGCTCATCGGCAACGAAAAGTCCCTCTATACCGAGTCTCGGATCCAATCTGGGCTCCAAGACTTTGATGTCCGGAGTTGGTGAGCCGTGATAAAAGGTTTTCATAAATCTCCTAAGTGATCGCGAATAAACTGAGCAATACCAGCAGCTACGTTACCATATGCAAGCACTCGTTCTTCGGGTGTAAGATCTGCAATATACTTGCCAGTGAGAGGATCTATCTGAAGGCTGTTAAGAGGTGCACCGTGGTTTATGATCCCTGAAGCCTTGCTGGTCAATCTAGTCTCCCTCGAAAACGTAGCGGCAAAGACCTTATCTTGCGTCTGAAGTGCAACCGCCGTTATCCATCGCCCCGGCGCACTTCCACCTACTTGGTCAAGCTCATGCTGATACCATGCAAGCATCTCCTCATCAGTAACCTCTCCGGGACCACAGACTCTTCGCACATGCATACCAGGTTGCTTATCCTCTGGAAAAGCATCAATGTACAATCCAGAATCAATACTTAGAGCAGGAATCTTGCTGGCATTATAATATGTAGTTACCTTGAGCTTGGCGTTCTCTTCAGGGCTATTGCCACTTTCATCCACAATAGGTACATTCTGAATGTCTTTAAGAGTTAAAAGATGGACTCCTGCATCTTTGGTAATCTCTGCAACTGTTTCTACTTTTTCATTGTTGGTTGTACCAACGAGCAACTGTTTCATATGGAATGTCATTAACAACTCTACGTATGCGAGAATGATAAAGATACTGGATCCCCGATCAACTTCATTTTTGGAATAGTGGACTAGCCGAGGATGACAGATTAAGCAAGGTTTGTGAAACGTAATTCAGTTCAAGGCATCAAGGTATGAGTCGAAGGAGCTGTAGTAGCCCCTACAGCGATGAGCGAATACCACAGATAACGCAGAAATGGATACGTTTCACAAACCTTCTACTTTCCGTGGCACTTTTTGAATTTGAGCCCTGACCCGCAAGGACACGGATCATTGCGCTCTGTATCAGCATACGATGCATTCTTTGCCAGCGGCTTTGGTGCATGCACATGAGTCTTGGCACCATCAGACGGCGCAAATGAGGGATCTCCGATAATATGAGAAATCTCATCACTACTATCAGAAGAAAGCCCTTCTTCGATCTGCTCCTGATTCGTAGTAAGTGGCCCATTCTCATCTCGTTGTACGAACTCTTTGAACTCATGCGGCTCGATCTCGATACGGAAGATCGTGTTGACAGTGGAAAGAACGATATCGTCAAGCAGCTTCATAAATGCATGAAATGCCTCACCTTTGTACTCAGACAGTGGATCTTTCTGGGCATACCCACGTAGAGATACACTCTGACGCAACGAAGACATGTAGTCCAGATGCTCCATCCAGAGCACGTCCATCGATCGTAGATAGACATTCTTCTCGATCGCACGCATCACGTCAGTAGGCACGTCTTTTTCTTTGGCCTCGTAGGAGATGGCCAGAGCATTGTTCAAAAATATCGAGAGATCATCTCTCTCACTGTACTCCTCTACGTCTTTCATAGAGAGTCGGATCCCGCCACACAGAGCATTCACGACCTCGAGGATCTCTTGGCGATTCCACAGCGAGTTGTCTGACTCAGATGTATGTTTTGCAACAAGAAGATGCACATAGCGCTTCATCATCTCGAGCATCTCATCACGCACATCGGTAGAGACCAGTACGTGTTTACGGCGAGAATAAAAGATCTCACGATGCTTGTTCATGACAGAGTCGTACTCCACCAGATGTTTGCGGATATCGAAGTTGTAGTTCTCTACTCTCTTCTGAGCATTCTCGATAGCATCAGAGATGAGACGATTTTCGATCGGCATGTCTTCTGGCACCTTGAGCATCGTCATCATGTTCTTCATCCGATCCCCTCCAAAGATACGCATCAAATCATCATCCATAGAGACAAAAAACTGCGACTCACCCGGATCTCCCTGACGTCCACTACGACCTCTGAGCTGATTGTCGATACGTCGAGACTCATGACGCTCGGTACCATAGACTGCAAGTCCACCGACTTCTACGACATCATCATCTATCTTGATATCGGTACCACGCCCCGCCATGTTGGTTGCTATCGTCACTGCTCCTTTTTTACCTGCCTGCGATACGATCTCCGCCTCTTTCTCGTGAAACTTAGCATTGAGGACCGTATGGGAGACACCGCGCTTTGCCAAAAGCTCACTGATCTTCTCTGACTTCTCGATCGAGGTCGTACCGATCAACACGGGTTGCCCCACCTTGTGCTTTTCTTGCACGATACCAGCTATGTACTCGTACTTCCCTTGCTCGGTCTTAAATATCACATCTGCACGATCTTTTCGTCCGACAGGCCTATTGGTAGGTAGTACCATAACATCCAAACCATAGATCTGTGAAAACTCCTCGGCCTCGGTAAATGCCGTACCCGTCATACCTCCAAGCTTATCGTATATGCGAAACAGGTTTTGAAATGATATGGTTGCGAGCGTCCGTGACTCACGCTTGATATCCACTTGCTCCTTGGCCTCGATAGCCTGATGCAGACCATCGGAGTAACGACGTCCATCAAGCACACGCCCTGTAAACTCATCGACGATCATGACCTGCCCATCGCGCACCAAGTAATCCACATCTTTGCGAAACAACGCATGCGCCTTGAGTGCCTGCTCTATGTGATGCACCTCGCGGAATCCTGCTTCGGTATAAATGTTTGAGACCCCCATGAGTCCCTCCATCGTCCGGATACCATCTTCCGTCAGCGTAACTGCCTTCATCTTTTCGTCGACCAAAAAGTGCTTGTCACGCGTCAAGTGCATCACCATCTTGGCATAGTTCTGGTACTTGCTTGTCGATTCTTCGGCAGGAGCCGAGATAATCAGCGGCGTACGCGCCTCATCGATCAAGATCGAGTCGACCTCATCCACGATAGCATAGGCAAGATCTCGCTGAACGATCTGCTCAGACTGACTAGCCATATTGTCCCGGAGATAGTCAAATCCCAACTCGTTGTTGGTGCCATAGGTGATATCGCACGAGTACGCCATGCGTCGATCGATAGGATCCATGTCATGCATGACCGCTCCGACCGAGAGACCGAGATAGCGGTACAAGTACCCCATCCACTCCGAGTCGCGTTTTGCGAGATACTCATTGACCGTCACCAAGTGTGCGCCTCTTCCAGCCAACGCATTGAGATAGAGTGGCATGGTAGCAACAAAGGTCTTACCCTCACCAGTCTTCATCTCGGCAATACGTCCCTTGTGCAGAACCACACCGCCGATCACCTGCACATCAAACGGAACCATGTCCCAGACACGCATCTTTCCGAGGAGATCAAACTCTTCTCCGAGCAACTTCTTACACGCGACCTTTACCAGGGCAAACGCCTCAGGAAGGATACGATCCAAACTCTCCTCCAAAAGCGAGAGATACTGCGTCTTGATCTCTTGAAACTCAAGCGAGATGATCTTTTTCTTCTCGAGATCTACGGCAACCTCTGTACTCTGCATACGAGCATAGACATCGTCGTACTGTTCACGAAGACTCCGGACATCTGTAGCAATGCGGTCTTTGAAGAGCTGAGTCTTAGCTTTGATCTGATCCTCACTCAAGGTGCTATACTCCTCCTCCCAACGATTGACGTCACTTAGGATCGGATAGAGTTTTTTTAGTTCTTTTTCATTGTAGTTTCCAAACAGCTTCTCAAACAGAGGCTTTAACATAGGGAACGTTATATGATGACAAAAGAGCTCCGCGTCCACACCGACGCTGACAGCCACTTTTTTTGACCCAGGTATTGTATGCCTATGAGGCAAAATCTGCAAGATGGGCCTGTGAAGTGTCTTAGAAAAGCGAATATGAGTTGCTTGAGCTCACACCATGCATAATATAATGGTATGAACATCTTTCTTGGCTGCATCATCGCAGCTGCTATCATCAGTTGGCTGATCGGCACATGGGTCATAATCGCCCATATCAATGATTATTGGTCGTTGGCTCCCCATGCTCGCGTCATCGTAGGCACCTACCTGGCTGCGGGGACCGTCTTTTCCATACTCATGATCGTCTTTTTTCTTCAGTATTTGGCGAATGCCCCTATATTTTGATATGAATAACAACCTCAGCAAAATGGAGAGTATGTGTCATCCCCGAGTACCCATCGGGGATCCAGGAGCACACATAAGAACACATACCTGGATTGCCACGCAGTAGCTCGCAATGACAAACCCTAAACAATACACTTACACTAATTTGAACGTATTATCATGCTATCTCGAGTGATCAAGTTCGTAAAGCGCTATCACCTCCTACCGACTCTTGCGGTCTTTCTCTTCTTCTTCGTAACGATGGGGCACCTTCAGTTCGCGACCCCGTACTTTATAGACTTTGACAGTCATTATCATGCCAAGATGGCGCTGATGATCAAAGACTTTGGAGTCCTACAGAGCTTTCCCTGGCTCTTCTTCACTACCCTCCATCAGGCATTTGTAAATCAGCACTTTTTGTTTCACGTCTACCTCCTACCATTTGTATGGCTTGGCGGACTGTTTTATGGTGCCAAGATAGCGATCGTCTCAGCAATCGCGCTCGTATTCACGCTGGTCTACTGGCTGCTGAAGAACGAGAAAGCGCCTGCCCCCCTCCTCATCTCCCTTCTCCTCCTCTTGGCCCCGACCGACTTCTTCTTTCGCCTCCACATGATCCGCGTACAGAGCGTATCTCTGCTCTTTATGCTCATCGGTATCATGTGCCTCTGGTACAAGAAGCCGATCCTCCTCTTTCTCGTATCATTTTTCTACGCATGGCTCTATGGTGGCGGCTTCTTCTTGCCGTTGATCGTCCTGATCTATCTCGGTCTCGACCTCCTCTACGAACACAAGCTAGATGTAAAACTCCTTATAGGAGGAATCGGGGGCTATATAGCAGGTTTTATCATAAACCCTTACTTCCCAAAGAACATCAACTATCTCTTTGATCAGGTCTTTGTCACCGGACTGGGCTACACGCAAAGTGGACTCAATGTAGGGGGCGAATGGCGACCGTACGATACGTGGTACATCTTCGATATGTCACTCATCTATATGATCCTCATCGCGGTGACGCTCTTCTTTCTCTTATTTCTGGGCAAGAAGCTTTCCAAGCAATCCATGCACATATGGATTATCCAGTGCCTCTTCTTGGTTCTCATGTGGAAGTCAAAGCGCTTTGTAGAGTACTGGCCACTCTTTGCCCTCCTCTCCGTAGGTATGAGTATCCGAGACATTGCAAGAAGTGAACTCTTTGAACCTATAGCAAAGAAGGTAGGTAGTATTTTAGTCCTCGGACTTATCATCGTGCTCAAATACTTCAATCCCTACCAAGCAAACACGAACTTTTATCAACTGGCACAAAAGGTAGGCAGAATCACCACCGACTGTCTCGTAGTCATAATCCTCGGGCTTATCCTCACACTTGGCTACTTCAATCTCCAAAAAGCCAAGGCAGACTTTCACCCGCCTTTCTCCGAAGCAGACACAGAAAACATCATGACCTGTATCCAAAGTCACTCAATGCCAGGAGATATCGTATTTACAGACGACTGGGATATCTTCACCGGCTACTTCTTCTACAACACGTATAACCACTTTATCGTCGGGCTCGATCCGGCCTTTATGCATCGCTTCAATCCCCTTCTCTATAAGCAGTTTGCAGATATCACCATGGGCAAAGACCGTGACGATATCGCACGCAAGATATCAACAGTCTTCCAAGCCCGCTATGTGGTCATCGATCGTGATCACCGAGAGTTTCGAGCAAGTGTAGAAAGCAGTGGAGGTGCCTTCAGCAAGATATGTGAAAACCCGACCTACACCGGGTATCACATCAATTGATAGGATACGTATAAGCACCTATAGATGCACCGTCAGTTCCATACCACTCCAAGGAGATGTACTTTGCAGTTGAAAAGATTGAAGCATCCTTCACATGAAACGCGAGCTGAAAAACCCGAGACTCACGAGCATCTCTACGGCCAATAAAAAGTCGCTCGTTGTCAGTCTGGAACATAAGCCAGTGAGCAATCGACACGTCAGCGAGGGAAAGCTGCTCATCGAGCTGCAATGGATGCTCATAGGTATCAAGCAGCGAGACACTTACCACCGGAGCATCTTTGATAAAAGATTCGGCGGGAAAAGCCAGAGAGAGCTCAGTATCATCTTTTGCCGTTGCCTGGATACGAGGGATCTCTGCTGCAGTACCGATGAAGTAGTTCACAAGGAGAAAGTAGCTCATGATCAAAAGCGCAGCTGAGCCGATGATATAGAGATACGAACCGTTATGAGATCTGATGGCTACCATTGGGGACTTTTAAAGAGTGCAAAAACAAACCCCATCGCATAGGATGCAAAGAGCCAGATGAGAGCATAGGTAACCTTGTTGGTTGTTTTTATTTTCACGGATGTGTGTTTACCACCTCATCGTATCAAAAGCAGCCTTAAACTTTCAACTAATTAGGAGAAAAGTCTATGAATGCAACAACGTGGGAGCGCCCGTACTTTGAAAATACCAAACTAGAGCAACTGCGAGAACGAGCACGACCAAGATGATGATAAAAAAACGCATAGGTTTAGGCGTGTGTATACAATATGCTTTTATAAGCCGTGAGCTCGACCTTGGAGACAGAAAACGTCTCGCGGGTGGCGTCACTAAGTGTGGGAAGTCCTTCTACACGATCTGAGATCAGAACCGAACCCCACACGCCCACATCCTCTGAA
>CAYGIM010000003.1:0-18918 GCA_964349895.1 uncultured Candidatus Peribacteria bacterium
CTACTACTGAGCGTATTCTTTTTTATACCGGTATCACCTACAAGATAGGTGAGGTACATGAAGGAGCTGCGACTATGGACTGGATGGAGCAAGAGCGTGAGCGTGGTATCACGATCACATCTGCTGCGACGACGTGTTACTGGAAAGATGTACTTATCAATATCATCGATACGCCTGGTCACGTAGACTTTACTGCTGAGGTAGAGCGAAGTATGCGCGTACTTGACGGTGGTGTTGTCATCTTTGATAGTTCTCAGGGAGTAGAGCCACAGTCTGAGACCGTATGGCGCCAAGCAGATAAGTACCGAGTTCCTCGCATGTGCTACTCAAATAAGATGGGTAAGCTCGGAGCTGATTTCTATATGACACTCAAGAGTATTCATGAGCGCCTGTCTACGAGCGCTGTACCTATCCAGCTTCCTATCGGAGCTGCTGATACATTTAGTGGTCTGGTCGACCTGATGCAGATGAAGGCGTTTAAGTTTGAGGGCAAGCATGGTGAGACTGCTGTAGAGATCGAGATCCCTGCGGATATGGCGGAGAAAGCAAAAGAAGCACGAGCATTCATGATCGAAAAGATTGCCGAGAACAATGAAGACATGCTGGATAAGTTTCTCGAGGGCGGCGAGTTTACTGAAGCCGAGCTCAAGGCAGGACTACGCAAGGCAGTTATCAATATTGATATTTTTCCTGTACTCTGTGGCGACTCGCTCTCCAATATCGGTGTGCAGGTCATGCTCGATGCGGTCGAGGCGTATCTTCCTTCACCGCTTGATACTGGTAAGCTCATGGTTACAGATATGAAGACAGATGAGATGATCGAGTACAAGGTATCTGATGATGAGAAGCTTTCATCGATCGCCTTTAAGATCATGACAGATCCGTTTGTAGGTAAGCTTACCTTTGTACGTGTCTACTCAGGCACTCTCAAGTCTGGCTCCTATGTATACAACTCTCGTACGGGCAAGAAAGAGCGTATTGGTCGTCTACTACAGATGCACGCAAATGATCGAAAAGAGATCGAAGAGATCAAGGCAGGTCATATCGGTGCGGTCGTAGGTCTCAAAGAGACACGTACTGGTGACACCTTGTGTGATGAAAATCATCCAATTCTCCTCGAGTCGATTACCTTTGCTGAGCCTGTAATCTCGCTCTCTATCGAGCCAAAGACTAAGCCAGATCAGGAGAAGCTCGGTCTTGCTCTCGCCAAGCTTGCTGAAGAAGATCCTACGTTCCGCGTGCATACCGATGAGGAGACGTTGCAAACAATCATCTCGGGTATGGGTGAGTTGCATCTGGAGATCATCGTCGACCGTCTACGCCGCGAGTTCAAGGTCGAGGCAAATGTCGGTAAGCCACAGGTTGCGTATCGTGAGACGATACAGACACAGTCCGAGGCAGAAGGAAAGTATATCAAGCAGTCAGGTGGTCGTGGACAGTATGGTCACGTCAAGCTTCGCCTTATCCCACAAGATCCAGGTAAGGGATATGAGTTTGCAAATGTGATCAAGGGTGCATCGATTCCAAATGAGTATATCCCTGCAGTCGATAAGGGTATCAAAGAAGCTCTCACGCGTGGTATCATAGCGGGCTTTCCGGTGGTAGATGTAAAGGTGGAGCTGTACGATGGTTCATATCATGAGGTGGATTCAAATGAAATGGCCTTCAAGATTGCAGGATCTATGGGCTTCCAAGAGGCTGCAAAGAAGGCAAATCCTGTACTTCTCGAGCCGATCATGGCGGTAGAGGCGACAACCCCTGAAGAGTTTATGGGAACAGTCATGGGTGATCTTTCGTCTCGACGTGGTCAGATCGAAGAGATGGGACAACGTGGTACGGTCAAGTTTATCAAGGCAAAGGTACCGCTATCGAGCATGTTTGGTTATGCTACTGATCTGCGCAGTATGTCGCAGGGACGTGCGAGCTATGTGATGGAGTTTGCGTACTATGCGAAGTGTCCGCAGAATGTGGCGGAGAAGATTCGAGAAGAGAGGGGCATGACCAAAGAGCGCATCTAGCGCTCTGCGAGAATTACTGAAAATCTATGAATTACATTGTCAGTTTCACCGAAAAAGTTCCTCGACGTACGACCATGTACGCCTGTGGGCTTTTTGGTTCACTTCCTCGTACTTCATAGATTTTGAGCAATTCTTAAGACAGCACTTATCTGTCATTCAGCCTTCGCGAAGGCTACGGCGGACAGGTCGCGAGTATTCGAAGCAATCCATCTGTTATCAAAGATACCTGGATCCCCGATGGGTACTCGGGGATGACAGACATAAACGAATTTCAAACTTCATAGTTCTGGATTGCCGCGTCGACCTTTGAGAATACTCAGGACTCCTCGCAATGACATACAGAAATTACATGTCCAATCTAACATTCCTCAGAGTAGAAGACCAAGAGACACGAGAACGCTATCAGAGCCTCGTGTCTCAAAGCGCGTATGGCAGTATCTTTCAAGATACGTCTTGGTTGACGCTGTACAAGACGATCCCGGGCGTGCTTGGTGGGTTTCAGTGTATGGTGCTCAAAGGTGATAATGTGCTTTTGAGTGTCCAAGTGGTGATCTATGACCTGCCACTGCATCTGCATTGGGCGTATGTACCTATGGGGCCGATCTTCTATACTACCGATCTTCCCGAGCGCGCGCATGCCTTACAGTTTTGTATCGATGAGCTTAAGAAGTCTTTGCAACGCATCTCTACCGTGTTTATGCGCTTCGAGTATCCGTATGAAGACCATGTGGTTTTGCCAAACCTTCCTTCGCTTCGCATTGCTCATACCGAGTACCGACCTCAGCACACGATCGTGGTCGACCTGACACGTAGTAGTGAGGAGATTTTTGCCCAGATGAAGCAGAAGGGGAGGTATAATATCAAAGTAGCTGAGCGCCATCTGGTCATCATGGAGAAGTGGGAGAAGAAAGAAGATGGGTGGTATGTAGATGGTGCACTGAGCAAGAGCACTGCGGATCCGGTAAAGGTTTTTCAAGACCTGCTCAATGAGACTGCAGAGAGAGACAAGTTTTCGGTGCATGGTAAGCGCTACCACGACGCCTTTTTTTATAGTCTTACGGATAGCGCATTTTTGTTGTTGGCCAAGTATCAAGGTCGCTACTGCGCAGGAGGAATATTTTCTGTGTCGACGGGAGGTAAAGCCGTATACCACTATGGTGCTTCTACCTACGCTTCTCGACATGTGATGGCACCATACAAGGTCCAGTGGGAAGCCATGTTGGAGGCTAAGCGGCGCGGTGCCATTGAGTACGACTTTCTCGGTATTGCTCCTGATGAAAACCCGCTACATCCACTGCACGGCGTGACAGAGTTCAAAAAGAAGTTTGGTGGGCGAGAACGTGTATATGCCCCGAGCAAAGAATATGTCTTGCAGCCACTATGGTATTTCTTGATCCGTGCGATCAAGAAGATACGTGGAGTGATTCGTCGGAAGTAACAACAGTTATGCAGTCACAGTATAGAGGTAATTCCCTCTATTTTTTGACTTTTATGTGCTTCCACATACCATGAAATGGTAGTACGAATTTTTCGTATAGAGCTTATTATTGTGTACTTTAGATCACGTTTTATGAAAACCTCTCGGAAAGTTTCTCTTATATTGATTGTTGCTATCATCTCTCTGATTATTGCGTTGCCATCGTCAGCTAAAAAGTCTGTTTCCGATAGTGCGCCGTTTCTCAAGTTTCTTACAGATCAAAAGGTCAATCTTGGTCTCGACCTGCAGGGTGGTACACAGCTCACGTATCGTGTGGATACCTCTCTTGTCGATGAGAAAGATAAGCAAAACATCATCAATGGTGTAGAAGATGTGTTGCGTGGTCGTGTAGATGGTCTTGGAGTCAGTGAGCCACAGATCTATCAAGCCGAGTTTGGTGCAGAAAAGCACATCGTGGTGGAGCTTGCAGGCGTCAAAGATATCGATGAGGCCAAGCAAAAGGTTGGTAAGACCGTGCAGCTCGACTTTCGCGAGCAAGGTAACCAAGATCTCTCTGACTCAGACAAGGCACGTATCAAAGAAGCCGCACAAAATAGTCTCAATACGCTCAAGAGTACACAAAGCGGCTCATTTGAGTCTATCTTTCAGTCGCTCAAAAAGGCTGATCTTCCTGCCACCTATAGCAAGCCAGAAGGCTACATGAGTACATTCATGCAATCGATCGATGATCAAGAGGTTCGAAAGAAGATCTTTAACTCTGCGCCTGGGGCGCTGTATCCAGACTTGGTTCATGGTATTGAGCTACAGTCATCTGAGGGTGGTGGTATGAGTGTGATCGACAACTATCAGATCATCAAAGTGCTGAGTGCGAAAGAAGAGCTTCGCCGAGATCCAACTGATGCGGAGCCATTTGATAAGGTGGTAAAGGAGCTGAGCTCTGATGCGGCTAAGTCTGCAATCGGATTCCGTAAAAAAGATCAGCTCGGAACAATGGGTGATGAGGTTATGAAGCGAGCCAAGGGAGAGGTCACTGATATCGTAGAAGATACAACTGGCTTTTATATCTATAAGCTCACAGATAAGCCTGCAAAGGATGCAGAGCTTGCACATATCGCGTACTTGTTTTATCCAGCGCAGTCTCTGGATGAAGCCAAGAAGACGGGGGAGAAGGTAGATGTACGTCATATCTTGATCGGCTTTAAAGGACGAACAGAAGATGAGGCAAAGAAACTAGCAGAAGATGTGAAGGCAAAGCTTGTAAAGAATCCCAAGGACTTTGATAAGCTTGCAAAGGAGTACTCAGACGATACAGGGAGCAAGGACAAAGGAGGACTCTACCAAGGCGTTGTACGTGGGCAGATGGTAAAGGAGTTTGAAGATGCCGCGTTTGGTAACCCTCTCAACCAGATTTCAGAACCTGTAAAGACCGAGTTCGGATATCATATCGTCCAAACCGTTGCCAAGAAAAATATAGACGAGAAGGCTATCGAAGCAGCACGGACAAAAGCCAAGGATCAAGCTACCAAGGATCTTGCTGAACTTTCTAAGGATTCTCAGAAGTTCTTTGAAAATGCCCCAAAGAAGGCAGACACCAAGACCGCCGTGTTTCAAGATGCGGGATTTATACCAAAAGAGGTCAATGAGCCTGTGTATACCGTGGTTGCTCCGCTGAAGCCTCTCGAAGTATCTGGTATTATTGAGTCAAAGGACGGTATCTATATAGCGCAACTACTTGATAAGAAGGAGAAGGGGCAAGATGTTGCGAAGCTTGAGGTTATGCGTACATGCTGGACAGGGGTAGTAGATTGTCCAAAAGCGTACAAGGATAGAGATGAGGCAAAGACGATGATCGCTACAGCTGAAAAACGTATCCGTACCGAAAAGAAAGCTTCACTCGAGCTCATCAACTTCTCTATGGCACCACAACCATGGGTACCTGCGAAGGTAAATGGTGAAGCGCTTACAGGTAAGCACTTCAAACGAGCAGATCTTACCTTTGATAGTATCGGAAATCCTGTGGTTCAGATAACCTTTAAAGACGAGGGTATCGAGCTTTTCAAAGAGATTACCAAGAGAAATATTCAAAAACCGCTCGCCATCTTCCTCGATGATAGACCTGTCATCAAGACGATTCCTGGTTGTGTGTTTGAGGTGACGAAGGGCTCTGACTTTGTCTGTCCTGTTTACTCTCCTACCGTACAAGCCGAGATCACCGATGGTGTCGCTACGATTACGGGTACACGAAATATGACTGAGGCATCTGAGTTGGTACGCAATCTCAATACAGGTGCAATACCTGCTCCTGTATCACTTGTGGGACAAGAGGTTGTCAACGCAACTCTAGGACAAGATGCACTCAACAAGAGTATCAAAGCAGGTATACTTGGCCTCATCCTTGTCATGCTCTTCATGTTGGTCTTGTATCGCTTGCCAGGCATTATCGCTGATATTGCTCTCGGGTTTTATCTTCTCTTGATGGTCGCTGCAGTAAAACTGCTGGGTGTTACGATGACACTCGCTGGGGTTGCTGGTTTGATCATCACGATCGGTATGGCGGTTGACTCCAACATCCTTATCTTTGCTCGTCTGAAAGAGGAGCTTATGGCTGGTAAGCCTATCACACAGGCAGTCAATGCTGCGTTTAGTCGAGCATGGAGCTCTATCTGGGATTCACACGTCACGATCATCGTATCGTGTCTGATCCTCGCGTACTTCGGTACAAGCATCGTACGAGGATTTGCTATCATGCTTATGATCGGTCTCGTGCTCAACCTCTTTACGGCAAACTACACGAGCCAAACACTCTTGGGTCTCATCGCTCGTAAGAAGTGGGGTAAGAAATGGATTGCGGCTATTGCTCCGAAACACATGCGTGCAGATTTGGAGAAATAACACATGTTCGTATAGTGCTTTCATGTATAGACAATAAACCCACCCTCCCTTCTCAGGGAGGAGTCAGATGAGTAGTTCATAGAAAGTTGATTGGAGCTGGCGTCCGGGGGATAGGGGGGGTGAATTAGGCAGATCATATAACTTTCTTCATGGCAAAAACGGATGTATCAAAGTTGCGTGTAGCGATCGTCGCTGATTGGCTTACCAATCAAGGCGGAGCCGAGGTTGTGATACATGCTATGCATGAAGCACTGCCTCAGGCACCGATCTACACGTCGATGTTCAATCCTACCAAACTTCCCCAGTTTGCTCATGCTGATGTTCGCACCTCGTTTCTAGATCACTTTCCGTTTGCACCACTTTCGCAAAAAAAGCATCAGTGGTTTTTGCCTTGGATGCCACAGGCCTTTGAGTCGTTTGATCTCAGCGACTTTGATATTGTTCTCTCCTCGAGCCACTCATGTGCCAAAGGGATTATTACGAAGCCTGAGACGTTGCATGTGAGCTACTGTCATACGCCTATGCGGTATGTTTGGGATGGGTATCTCGAGTATATGGAGAAGACCCAGGTACCTTTTTTTGTGAAGCCATTTGTACCAGGAATGCTCAGCAAGGTACGCCAGTGGGATCGTCTCGCATCTGATCGTGTGGACTGGTACTTCACCAACTCTCAGTTTGTCACGAAGCGTATTCACAAGTATTATCGCAGAGACTCTGAAGTCTTGTACCCGCCGGTACGGATCCAGGATTTTTCGGTCTCACATCAGCGTGGTGATTACTTTGTAGCGTTGGGGCGTCTGATTCCCTACAAGCGATTTGACCTGACGATTGAGGCCTGCAACCGTCTCAAGCTTCCTCTCAAGATCATTGGGGAGGGACCAGAGTATGCAAGGCTCAAGGAGATTTCCGGACCAACCATACAGTTTATGGGTTTTGTGAGTCCAAAAGAAAGAAAAGAGCTCTTGGCAGGAAGCAGAGCATTGATCTTTCCTCAGGTCGAAGATTTTGGTATTGTACCTTTGGAGGCTATGGCCTCGGGGCGTCCCGTCGTTGCTCTTGGACAGGGTGGTGCTCTGGAGACCGTGGTCGAGGGTGTCACGGGGACCTTTTTTCCTGACCAGACACCAGACAGTCTGACTCACGCTCTTGAGAGATTTCTCACGATGCAGTTTGATCACAAAAAGATCCGTGCTCATGCTGAAGAGTTTGATATCAAAGTCTTTCAGGCAAACCTATTGAGTCGGCTTGGTGAACTGTATGATGAGTATCAAAGTGGCAATATGTTTGTGCGTATGTAACGTGTAAAACCAATGAAAGATAACATATTTCGTCGTCGCCTGCATCGTTCAAACCTCGACGTATAATCATACATACGCCTCGGTTTTTACTTCTTTGGCTCCTTGAACTATACTATTTTTGATCGGTTTTAGTAGAACTTATGATTATGTCATCCTCGACTACGATCGATGATCCAGGAGCGTAATGTTGAATTAGATACCCTTTGTATGGATTCCCGCCTTCCTCCTACGCCAAGGCTATGGCGGACAGATCGCGGGAATGACAGACCTTAATGATCGCTATAAGATTTGTTGTACATATGAATATTGAAACTTTTAATACCTAGATTGCCACGTCGCCCTTCGAAGATACAAAGGGCTTCTCGCAACTTGTCCGCCATAGCTTTAGCGAAGGCTGGATGACATAACGAAAAATTTATGATTCACTTTCTCTCTCGCAATAAGCTTCTCATTACTGTAGTGACCATCCTCGTACTCGTGGCTGGTATGTCGTGGTACTTCCTACGGGGTGGTGCACTCAAATACGCTACAGGTCAGATCTTTGTCACCGTGACCCATACGGCGACTATGACTGGCGGCTCGCTCAGTCTGGATGACGATGAGGCTTTTACCGCGGTAGCTCAAGGCTGGTTCAAAGACCCTTCGTTTTTTGCTATCATGAAAGATGCTCGATATGCGTCACTCGCTACAAAGGAGTTCTTTCGTACCTTTGCAGTCAGGACGCAAGACAAACAAAACTTTTTGATCAAGTTTCAGGTAAGTGCCGAGGAAGCATACTCTGTATCGGCTCTCTATGCTGTGATTATCGATGAGTTGGAAAAACGTGTTAAAGCATACAACGAAAAGAGTGGTCTCAAGTTTGCTCTGCTCTATAGCAAGGCCGATGTTGCGGAAGCTACGTCTTGGGCGATATCAACACTTCTGATGATTATTGCAGTGGCCATCCTTGCTGCTCTGTTTCTCGGGTATCTATGGGAAAAGCTTCAAGGAAAGATCACATTTGTCCATGAGCTTGGCTCACTGGGCATAGACCTTTTGTGCATGAACAGCAAAAAAGACATGGATATTGCTCGCAGTCTTTTTGATCGAGAGGGGACACTGATTCTCATCGATGAGCCAAGTATCCACAAGTTTATGCGTATCAACAAAGCAGTCTTGGTCAGCTACGAGAAGCTTTCAGAGATTCCTGAATCATCTATCGTTCATGTCGTTATCTCGCCCGGATCTACAAAACAGACACGCCTGCGTTTTGCCGTAGAGTACCTCAAGCAAAATCATGTCGAGGTGAGGGGCGTGGTGGTGGTGTAAATTTTGCTACTGCAAAATTCCTTAAGTCTTCTCCTTAATCTCAACCTTAAGTCTTTCTATTATGGATTAAGTTTTTGTTCTCCGTCATGCCGGACAAACCTGTATTCCAGGTGCGATCCGGTATCCATAAAGTCTTATGGATAAACAATCATTCGTATACATCTTGGCTAGTGGTAAGAATGGCACTCTCTATGTCGGTGTGACTGTGGATCTTATCAAGAGAGTGCATGAGCATCGGACATCCACGGTGGATGGTTTTACACAAAGACATCATGTTCATAATCTTGTTTACTACGAGCAATTCTCAACGTTACAGGACTCTATTGCGAGAGAAAAACAGTTAAAGAACTGGAAGAGAGAGTGGAAGATCGAGATGATTGAGAAGAATAATCCAGGATGGCTAGATCTGTATGATACTTTGATCTAGGTATCTTTTTTTCTGGATCCCGGATCACGGTTGAGTACAACCTGTCCGGGATGACGGAATTGAGATATCTTCTATTTTTGGATGGCCAGAATACAAGACCCCCTCTCTTTCACGAGGGGCGAGAGGAATCAGACCTGCTATATGGTTCTTATCCTTGTACCACCTTCAGAAACGTCTTCTTCCCGACCTTGATGACACGTTCTTGGGAGATATCGATTGATGCGTTTGTATCGTCGACGCGTTCGCTATCCACATACACACCTCCTTGTGTGATAAGCCGTTTGGCTTCGCTTTTTGAAGGACACAGCTTTGCTTCCATGAGAAGGTCTAGGATAGTATAGCTCGGTTCACCAAGCTGACAGACTTCCATATCGGTTGGCACCTGCTTATCACGAAAGACATTGTCGAATGCTTCTCTAGCCTGAGCTGCTGCATCTTCTCCGTGGTAGAGTGCAGTGATAGTTGTCGCGAGCTCGGCTTTGATATCTCTGGGATTCTCGCCGGCCTTGAGACGCTTTTCTACAGATGTGATCTCATCGGTTGTAGCAAATGTAGCTATCTGAAAGTAGCGAGTAATCAGCTCGTCTTTCATCGACATGATTTTCCCAAACATGTCACTTGGCTCATCGGTGATATTGATCACGTTGCCATAGCTCTTGGACATCTTGCGGCCATCAGTGCCTTCGAGCAGCTCAAAGGTCATAACATCTTGTGGCTTCTCTCCGTATGCTTCTTGGATATGGCGACCAGCCAGGATGTTGAACAACTGATCATTGCCACCCAGCTCGAGATCTGCCTTCACTGCGATACTGTCGTAGCCTTGCATAAGCGGATAGAGAAACTCATGGAGTCCGATAGGCTTACCTTCTTTGTACCGAGTCATATAGTTCTCGCGCTCGATCATCTGTGCCACGGTAAAGTGCATAGCAAGCTTGGTCACATCGCTAAACGACATCTTTCCCAGCCAGCTGCTGTTGTAGACAAACTCGATCTTGTCGAGATCGATGATCTCTCCTGCCTGCTCTTTCCAGTTCTTCATATTTTCTTCGATGACCTCTGGCGTCAGTGCCTGGCGCATGGCCGTCTTGTCTGAGGTGTCTCCGATTTGCGCTGTAAAGTCGCCTACGATAAAAACCACCTGGTGACCATGCTCTTGCAAGCAGCGCAGCTTCCACAGCGGGACAGCATTCCCGATGTGGATGTTTGATGCTGTCGGATCCATGCCTAGCTTCACGCGCAGCTTCTTGCCACTTGAGAGAGCTTTCTCGAGGTGGTCTTTTTCGATACAGTGAGTTACTCCTCGGTTTAGGATCTCGCTTAAGGGTATCTCTCGTGGTAATGGCTTCATCATATGGTTATCAGTAAGATGTCTGAAGCTATTCTAAAATAAATCTGCTAAAAGGCAATTGAGAGGCTTTCTATAGATCTCGTCTGACCTTTGGTGTTGATCAGGATTCCCGTGAGCTCGTTGTAGCCATCGTGAATCGTAGCTGTTGAGGGCTTGATAATATGTACGTCTTTTGTGAGTGAGCCTATATAGCTGCCATTGAGAAAGAGTGCCAGCGAGGTGGTTTTCTCTCTGATTGTCCCGGCGAGTCGTATGTTGTTTTTCTCGTATGATTCAGGCAGTGAGAAACTAGTAAAGATGTACGAGTATGGCCCGGTTACCGAAGTATGTGTTTGGCTGACCGAGTGCTTGAGGGTAGCGTATGTACTTTCTTCAAAGATCATGCGGATGATCCCTCGTATGGAGCTTTTTGCTAAGTTTGTATAGCGACCGTTTACAATCGATGCTGTAAAAAAAGAAGATGGTGTTGCATCGATAATCCATGGTCCTTGTGTGGGACTCTTGTGAGTTATCTGGAAATAGGATGTCTTGATAGGGGATATTGCACCAGTAGATTTCAGCACAAAGTAACTCAGCTGTGTATTCTCTGTGAGTAAGAGAGGAGATGAGTAGACTTGGCCACTGGATGATGTCAGCTCGGCAGAGGTGGTATAAAAAACCTTATCGCCCTTGTCGATATGATCAAAGGAGACAAGTACGTACTCTTGGTAGCTTCCTGGAGCGGGAAGAATCCCAGGTGCTTGTGCGGGCTGCGATGCTGCTACTTGGTCTTCGAGGATTGCATCAAGTACGGCAGGGCGAGCTGCTTGAGTAGTGGAGATAGTGAGAACTGACATGAGCGAACATGCTAGTACCAAGATAGTTTGTGTACTACGAGCAATGAGCGGAGTCGAGGTCGATCGAGTCTCGGTATTGGATTTTTTCATAGAGATAATTTCAGCTGACGATTATGTATCATATATGCAAAGAAGGTATCTGGAAAGGAATGCTTACTTGTTTCAAGCTCGATCTGGTCTACTATACTGAGTATGTGTCTCCTATGATTGTTTCTATGAAAAAGATATACCTTCTCCCGGCAATTCTTGCTGTGCTCGTGATTACATCTTTGGGAGTTTCCCATGCTCGTGAGATTGATGTGCCCGATACCGTCACACAAGGAAAAGTGATACGTATGGAGTTCTTGGCAGGCGAAGTCACAAGTCCTTCCGTCTCCACGGGCAAGTACTCTTTTTTTGTAGATCCTTATTATCGCGTGCCGGGTATTGACGAAAGTATCTCCAGGGCCGAGGCCATAGACTTCTTGTTTTCGCAGACAGGAAGTACCTTGGCATTTACGTCTACTGGTAGCACATTTGCCGATGTTCCCCAAGACAGTAGATATCGAGATGCTATCGAGAGGGCGTATCTCGCTGGAGTAGTGAGTGGGCGTGAGGTTGGATACTTTTATGGTGGCGAGCCTCTGACCCGCGCCGAGTTTGCAAAGATTGTGGCGAAGAGTATGGGGCTCAGTGCGGATATCTCTCAGTATGTACTGTATCCAGATCTCAATGCTTCACATCCCTTGAGTGGATATATCAATGCCATGCGTGCATACGGTATCATGAAAGGCTATCCAGACGGCTTGTTTCGACCCGACCGCGAGATCACGTATCGTGAGATCGAGATCGTCTTGTCTCGGGTATTTGGAAAAACGCTCACATACGCTCGTGGAGATCGAAAGTACTATCAGGGATATATAGCATTTCATCGCACCGACGAGAAGGGTGTAAAGGATGTTACAGCCAAAGGTACGTTCCCGAGTGGTAGAGCATTCGAGCTCACCAAACGAGTTAACGTAAAAAAAGGCAGCTATATCACTCAGAGCTTTTCTATGAGCAAGACTACGGCTCAGCTTTTTGCAGATACGCTTTTAACGAAGACGTGGGAGCTGATTGATGGAGCCAAAAAGAATCCTATCCACGAACGACTTTGGGAGGGGGCATTTATCGTACCTACCAAAGGAGATATCACCGTACACTTTGGTGACATCTTGTATATCAATGGTGTATACATTGGATCACACTTTGGTATTGATTATGCTGGTGCGCGAGGGACAGCTATCGTGGCGCCTAACAATGGGGTAGTCGTGCTTTCGAGCAGTACGGCATCATACGGCAACGTCGTCATCATCGACCATGGTCAGAATATCTTTACCATGTATCTGCACTGCGATATTTTGGTGGCAAAGGTAGGGGATAGTGTCACCAAAGGCCAGAAGATAGCCACGATCGGCAGCACAGGCTTATCTACAGGGCCGCATCTTCATTTCACGCAATTTGTAGGGGATGTCGTAGTTGACTCAAGAGAGTTCTATTCTGGGTTAGTAAGATAATTTGCATTCAGAATGACGATTTGATAGACTTGTATCGTAATAAATACAACATATGTCAAATTATCAAAACACCAATGTGGGCGGTAGGTTACAAACTCATATCAAGCAACCTAAGCATCTTGAGCATTCTTCTTCTCACAATACCCATACTCCTCTGAGTGAGTCAGCTCAGGAGGCTTCTTCCGAGACACAAAAGAAGGTTCACAAGCTCAATCTTTCTTCGGCACATGATCTCTCTGAAAAGATCCAAGATGTACGCAGTATCATCATTTCACTGCAAGATAGAAACTCTGCCCTGGCGATGAGAGATCGTATTACCATCTTACAACAGGCAATGCATAAACTAGAAAATATGTTGAATGCATTTCTTGAGAAAGACTCATTCACCTTGGGTGAGGCTACGATTATTCTAAAAGATCTTGGCAATTGTATCAGCTCGTCAAAGACTCTTTTGCAAAACAATGAAGACGTCAAGATGCACAACAATCGTAATATTAGTTTTGGAGATATAGAAAGTCTTCGGTTAAAGATCCTCAATAAGATTAAAAAGGGTTAAGTAGTCATGCTATCGTCTTGAGCTTTTGGTTGGGATAGCATGTTTACATTGAGCCATTGCTTATCTTTACGTAAGATCCTCTGTTTGATGTCCCTCATGGTTTGTAAGGCCGTAACACATAGCTCCGGGTTATAGAGTCTGGGCTTTTCTGCTGACTCGGTGAGATTTTGTATAGTTGATTCTATGATATCTCTCTCAGTTTCCAATGTGTCAGCTACCAATACATGATATCTTTTCTTGAATGAACCTAGTGTGTCACGCGCATGGCGTACCAATAGGTCTGGTGGTACATAGTTGACTCTCTTTCCTATCTCCCTCAGATTGAGGAGAAGCTCTATGTGTATAAAGACTTCATGATCCTCTTTGAATGCTTCATATCTCGGAAGTCTATAGATAAGGCTTTCTGTATTACGTATGAACTGATCGGTATCTGCCTTTGAGCATATCTCAGATGGTACGGGTAAACCAGTATCTGCTTCAAGCCACATGTCTCTTAGTATTGTGAATCTACCATTACTATAATCTTTTTTAAATTCTGCTAAAAACCACTCAAGCTCCAATACAATCTCATGTTGTAAGTATTCTGGAAGCACCTCATAGTAATAGGTTACCCAGTTTTCAGGTTGCTCTCTTATGGGAAAACGCTCAAGTCGTGCTTTGAGTGTCTCTTTGTTCAGAGTAATATTGGTCAGATCAATACTGTCGAACTCCTCGGCTTCTGCTCTGGGTGCTGGCTGGTGTGTATGAGCAAGATCATCTGGTGGTTGGGGACTACTAAGAGTATCTATCGCCATGAATAAAATGATAAAGAGTGGGGGTTCCTTTGACAGGGTATTATACCTATCGTACGACTGAGTCAATTGACAGGAGCCTCTATAGGTTGACATATACTTTTAAGGCTCTATAATAGTCTTGACCTTGTCCTGCAGTACACGCCTGAAATAAAAAGAAATTTTTCCTCTCTGCGGGGCAAGGCAAACTTAGAAAAGTACTCTCCTTATAAGAAAAGGGGATATTTTTGTGTGTGGATGTCGTAGGCATGTCATTGCGAGTGCCCGAAGTCTTGGATCCGCCGGGGCGGGCAATCCATGGATGAGATCGCTTTGCATGATGTGTTCGTAATAGCTTTTGGAATCTGAATATAGATCAACTCTATGGATTACCACGTTGCCCTTCGAGAATACTCAGGACTCCTCGCAATGACATCCGCCTTCGGAGGATTCAACCCCCGATCTTGAAATACACCACGTCGCCGTCTTTCATAATATAGTCTTTGCCTTCTAGACGCATCTTGCCGACTTCTTTGGCCTTGTTCCATCCTCCAAGAGTTACAAAGTCCTCGTAGTTGGAGACCTCTGCCTTGATAAACTTCTTGATAAAGTCCGTATGTATAGCTCCTGCTGCCTCTGGTGCAGTCGAGCCTTTTTTGATACCCCACGCTCTGACCTCGATCTCGCCTGCGGTAAAGAAGTACATCATCGAGAGAGCATCGTACGCGGTATGGATCAGGTTGTCGATACCGCTATCAGATACTCCTAGCTCAGCTACAAACTCTTTTTGCTCTTCTTCTGTGAGCTCCATCAAGTCTTCTTCGAGCTTGGCACATACAGGCACAAGCTGTTCTTGTGCTGTGAGCTTTAGCTTTTCTTTTGCTGCTTTAGCATCAAATGCCGCGAGCTCTTGTTCACTGACATTTGCTGCGTACACCATCGGTTTTTGGCTGAGAAGGTGCATGCTCTGGAGGATCTCTTTCTCGTCCTCAGTATACTCACCGAGTCTAGCCGGGACGCCTTGGTCAAAGAGAGCGCGGAGCTTTTTTCCCAGGTCTGCATGTATCTGAGCTTCTTTGTCTCCTGTTGCTGCTTTCTTCTCGTACTTGGCGAGATGCTTTTCTGCCGTATCCATGTCGGCCAAGATGAGCTCGGTCAAGATGACATCATGATCGCGCTTGGGGTCTATAGAGCCGGAGACATGGATGATGTTGTCATCCGAGAAAAACCGTACCACATGGACGATCACATCGCACTCGCGGATATGGGAAAGAAATGCGTTTCCAAGTCCTTCGCCCTGGCTTGCTCCGGCTACGAGGCCGGCGATATCTACGAACTCACAGCTAGCAGGAATGATCGTCTTGCTCTGTGTCACTCGAGCGAGCTCGGCAAGTCGTAGATCTTTGAGTTCTACACGACCGACATTTGGGTCGATGGTACAAAAAGGAAAGTTCGCAGCCTGTGCTGCACGAGTTCTACAGAGCGCGTTGAACAGAGTGGATTTTCCTACGTTTGGGAGGCCGACGATTCCTATTTTAAGTGACATATGTGCAAAGCTTTGAAAAATACTCATTTTGTTGTCGTCTGCGGCGTTCGCTCCTCGATGTATTATTACATACACCTCTTCGCTTACTTCTGGACTCCTAAAACTGAGCAATTTTTGAAAGCTTCATTTAGTTGACCGTGCTCACGTTGACTTTATGTCGCCTACGATACCATAGGAGCAACAACACGCCAAGAGTCAGGTAAGATACGATCAGAAACTGTAGAGGAAAGTAGGGGAGGGTGACGCTACTGAGTGGTAGTGAGGCAGAAACTTCAGCTATATACACCAGGTAGGATGTGGCCTTGTGCGTGATAAAAGCTGGAATGATAGAGATGTAGGGAATCCATGATGTAAGGAGGGTGATAAATCCTCCAAACATGATGATGGGCGGGGTAAAGAATACGAGGACATTGGTAAGAGGACTGATGATAGAGAGAGTGTGAAAGATGATGGCGATCAGTGGAAAGGTCATGATCTGCGCGCTCAAGGTATACGAAAAGGCTTCTTTGATACCATACGCATCGGGGATTCGGGTGAGGAGCGAGTTGATAACAGGTGAGACATACATAAGCCCTAGTACTGCCAGAAATGAAAGCTCGAAACCTACATCATACAACAAGTAGCGAGGATCATACATCAGCATGAGACATAGACTCATGAGCAATACCCGCAGACCATATCCTTTGCGACCATACGTATGTACCGTATAGCCGATCAAACCCATGAGGGCAGCGCGGATCACGGCACTGCCACCTCCTACTATCATGACAAACAATACCGTGAGCAGCGTAAGCACGATAAGCTTGTGCACGGGGCGCAAGAAGATGAGAAGAGAGCCGCACACAAAAAGGAGTATGGTAATATTGTAACCTGAGATCACGAGGATGTGGCTCAGGCCACTGATACGAAATGCATTTGTGATGTCTTTTGGTATATCGTCTTTGTAGCCGATCAAGATTCCTGCGATGATGCCACTCGTCGAGACAGGAAAGATGGTGTTGATTTGTTTCACAAGACTGTTGCGTATGTTTGTCGCAATGTCGGAAAAATTCTGTGAAGTATCCGTGTTGCTCAGTCGTGTCTGTGAAGGCTGTATCGTAGGAGATGTACCTTCCTTTACATTGTCAGGACGAGCGTTAGAATAACCTTGATACGTTGCAATTTGGGAAGGCTCTTGGTGTATGATGTGGATACTTACTACACTCATACCGAGTACAGCTCCTATCACGAGAATAAGCACTAGGTGAGCCAGATATCCTGGCTTGATCCATAGACTTGCTCCTATGAGGAGGAGAAGAAGGAGTGGATAGATAGGAAATGATATGGAGAGCGTTGCGGTGGTTGCAAAACCAATACCGATGACAAAGCCGATCATACCGACTTCCCATATACAACGCTTCATCACATGAGTTGTCATACCTAGTAATTTCACGCCTCAAGTATATGGGAGAAGATAACCACAAACAATCCAAAACCGTCGAAGATAAAAAAGTATTTCTCCAGCAGTCACGCCTCTTTCCATTTTTGAGTTTTCTCATCGGAGCGCTGGCTATCGTGCTGGTGATTTTTTGTTTGTTCCAAGTGTATGAAGTCGTCAGCAAGATCGATTTTGGAAGTGGTGTACTCAAGGTTATCGGATCATTTGGTACCGAGCTCAAGCATGACGAAGACGGCAATACTCATATCTTGTTGCTCGGTGTAGGCGGAGGCGATCATCCAGGTGCCGAGCTGACCGACTCGATCATGCTGCTCACGCTTAACCATAGTAAGCAGTATGTCTCTATGATATCAGTACCACGAGATCTGTATGTAAAACCACCAAGCGGTGGTGGAGGATTGCGTATCAATGCTATCTACGATCTGGTCATGCGTAAGTCTGGAGAGGCTGCTGGATATGAGGCGATCAAAGATACGATAGAAAAGGTTACGGGTATACGTCCTCAGTACGTAGCCAAGATCAACTTCCAGGGCTTTGTGCAGGTGGTAGATATCATGGGAGGTGTTGAGGTACATGTACCGTCGGACATCATCGATACTGCCTATCCAAACGACAGTGACAACGGCTATACGACGTTTATCCTACGAAAAGGTAAGCAGGTGCTGGACGGGAAGACGGCTCTCAGGTACGCGCGTACGAGACACTCATCGAGCGACTTTGATCGCTCTGAGCGTCAGCATGATCTTCTCGACGCGATGAAAGAACGTGCGAAGTCCAAGGGGCTTCTCACAAACCCAGGAGAGCTCAAGCGTCTCTTCTTTGCCCTATCTGATAACATCCATACAGATCTCGATATCCGTGAGATTATCCGAGGTGTTGCGGACTTTGCAGATATCAAAAAAGATCACATCATCTCTGTCGTACTTACGGACAATCCTCTGGCTGAGGGTGGCTTTCTCTACACACCACCACGCGAGTCATTCGGTGGTAGCTTTGTCTTGATACCAAATGGAGCCACGCCTGGTAATATCGAGTACTACAAAGACATACAGTTTTTGACAGATCTTGTCGTACGCAGTCCGGAGATCTATACAGATAGGCCAACAATCGCGCTCTACAACGCTACCAAGAAAAACGGTCTCGTCAGTATGCTGGCACAACATCTAAAACTCTTTGGTTTCAATGTCGTGACAGTATCAAATGCACCTGAGCAAGCAAGCACGACACGCGTTGTCTCGTATCGTCAGAATATTCCTCAGGAGTACTTCGACACGCTCTCGCTCTTTTTGGGACCGATACAAAAAGAACAAGGAACACTTTCGGATAGTCCTGGTGAGGACGTGGCGATCTATATTGGAGAGTCGTATACAGGAGTGAAGAAGTAGTATGCTTCGCTGGCCTTGGCCATCGAGATGTCATTGCGAGTATTTGAAGCAATCCAGTATTACATTCTGTCATTAAGAATTAAGAGACCACCGGCTCTGCCGGTGGGTACCTTAAAAGGCTTC
>CAYGIM010000004.1:0-18319 GCA_964349895.1 uncultured Candidatus Peribacteria bacterium
TGCTCCGAGATTTGTAGGGGAGCGGTCTATCGAGAAGTTTATCCTCAATCACTCTGAGTGGGTTCTCAAGAAGATGAAAAGTTTGAGTAGCGTAGCAAGACAGCCGAGTGCTCGAGAAGCTCGCGCTGATTACCTCCTACACAAAGAGCTGGCAAGGGCGCTAGCAGAGGTGAAGCTGCGAGATTTCAATACACTCTACGGGTTTACCTATAACCGCGTCACGATCAAAAACCAAAAGACCTGCTGGGGAAGCTGCTCAAAGAAGGGGAATATCAACTTCAATTACAAGATCGCAAAGATTCCTGAGCGACTTGCGGACTATGTGATCGTGCATGAGCTGTGCCATCTCGGTGAGTTTAGTCACTCAGCAAAGTTTTGGGCTCTTGTTGCCCGGGCTATCCCAGATCATCTCGAGCGAAGGCGTGAGCTAAAACACAGTGGATTACACTTTCTCTAGCTACATTCCTTGTCCGTCATCCTCGGCTAGTCCACTATTTCCAAAAGGAAGTTGACCGGGGATCCAGAAATAAAAACAAAGAAGCAACCTTAACAAAACATATATGGAGCTGGATCCCCAATGAGTACTCGGGGATGACAGAGATCAGTGTTTTTTCAACTTACATTCTCCTCATTGACAGTCTATTCTTCCAGGACTTACACTATACCTAGATATTCTCCATATACTTTCCTATGCCAAAAGCTACAGGTATAGACCACATCGCTTTCTACGTATCAGACATGGAAGCTGCGAAGCAGTTCTTTGTCGTTGGGCTTGGGCTAGTACCATATGCTGACTATGGGGACGAGTTTTTTATGAATGTTGGAGAGCAGTCTGTAGCGCTCTTTGCAGGCGCCAACAAGACTCAGACTATCAATCACTTAGCTCTGAAAGTAGATGATCTCGAAGGCATGAAGAAGCATTTGGAGAGTCTAGGATATATGATCTATAAAGAAGATATGGTCGATGGTCCGGATTCCCTACGTATACAATTGATCTCATAGTTACTGTTTGATGCTGAGCTTCCATTGGACAGATATTGGATTATAATGCATTCAGTATCGTAACTATATGATCTTATGGAGGCTCCATACATACAAAATAGGGCTATCTATCCCGCCGTGTTTGACCCTGCAGTAGAGGGAGGATTTAATGTATCGTTCCCAGCGTTCCCGGGTTGTGTAACCTTTGGAAAGACATTTGAAGAGGCAAAGCAGAATGCAAAAGAAGCACTTGAGGTGTGGATCGAAGAGCTAAAGAGCGCGGGGGAAGAGATTCCAAGGGAGAGCTTTAGTTCATAACGTAATACCAAGCGACCTTTTTCTTTTTTTGTTTTGTCTGGATCCTGAATGAGTACTTCAGGATGACGAGACTTTTTGTTGCTGGATCCATGAGCATCCGCTACACTTTTCCCGAATATGGTAGAGGAGTTTTACATTTTACTCTAAGAATATGACTGTAACTATCACATACTTTGTACACGGGACGACGACGGACAATGAGCAAGAAGTATCATCGGGGTGGTATGATGTAGAGCTTTCGGAGCTTGGTATACAGCAATCACGAGATCTGCCTGGGCAGATAGGTGAGAAGAAGTTTGATACGGTATTTTGTTCGGATCTCAAGCGTGCGGTTGATAGCGCTCACATATCGTTTGAAGGTATGTGTCCTATCATCGCAGATGCCCGCCTCCGAGAGTGCAATTACGGCAGGTACAATGCTGAGATCTCAAGTATTGTCGAGCCCATGCAAGAAGAGAATATTACGACCAGGTTTCCCGAGGGCGAGAGCTACGAAGACGTCAAAGCTCGCATCGCAGATTTTCTGGAGTTTCTCAAAGCCAACTATGATGGTAAGCATATAGCAATCGTTGCTCACAAAGCTCCTCAGCTATCACTGGATGTGATCGTGAAAGGGATGAGTTGGGAAGAAGCCTTTGCGTCTGACTGGAGAAAGACCAAGTCGTGGCAGGCAGGATGGGAGTATGTATTAGAGTAATCATTATCCGCTATGGACAACACGAAAAACGCGGTAGGCTGGTTTGAGATTCCTGTCGTCGAGATGGAGAGAGCTATGAAGTTTTATGAAACGGTTTTTGGACACAAGCTGGAGCGGCACACGATGCAAAAGGTAGATATGGCATGGTTTCCTATGCATACAGAAGGCCTTGGGGCTATGGGAGCATTGGTCTACAACGAAGAGTTCTACCAGCCAGCAGCTCCAAGATCTGGTCCTCTTGTATACTTTACTGCTTTTAGCGGGGATCTCAGCAATGAGCTCGCTCGTGTAGAGACGGCAGGTGGAAAGATCATGGTGCCTCGTACTCAGATAAGCGAGGAGTACGGCTATATGGCTATTGTTCTGGATACCGAAGGAAACAGAATAGGTATTCATTCAAGAATATAGATAGCATATAGTATTATGAAACATGTAAAGCTCGTGGTATTCGTTCCTGTATCTCATGCTGACGAGATGAGAAAGGTCCTGGGAGAAGCAGGAGCTGGCCGCATAGGGAATTACAGCTTTTGCTCGTTCTCCTCACGCGGTACTGGGCGTTTCTTACCAAACGATCAGGCTAACCCTGCAATTGGAGAAGCTGGAATATTTGAAGCTGTTGAGGAGGAGCGGATAGAAACGATTGTTGCTCGTGACATATTGGCAGATGTGGTAACAAAGATGAAGGCTGCTCACCCTTACGAAGAGGTTGCCTATGATATCATCCCTTTGGAAGACATGGACTAGTAACATGATTTCCTCTCTGCTTTTTCTTGGGGAATAGGGAGGATGTCGTATAATCCTTAGTATGCGACATACGAGAAGATCAGGGGTGCGATTACAGCGTATAGGTATAAGCATACTCGTCATAGTAGGAGTGTTGGCTTTGGTATATGGCTATCGGCAGTGGACCAAGCGTCCTATACCAGAGTCGCTTTTTACCCGTGACGAGATCAGTTTTTATGTCGGTCTTGATCGGGATGTGCTCAATGACCAGCATCTCCTTGCTACGCCTTTTGCTAGCATGATTGATGCTAAGACTCTCAGCTATATCCAGTCAGTTCTTTCTGCCGGAAGGTATTATCTTATTGGCTACAACACAGCTGAAGGAGTTGCCCCTGTACTTCTTTGTCTGGAGCGTAGTTGTCTTGATCATATGGGGCCATGGGAGACTTCTGAGTATCGAGGTGTAGGATATGGCTCAAGCCAGACGCCTTTACCGCTGAGCTATATTTCTTTTCAGGGTGGACAACTCGTATTTCTTGATCGTGATTTGAGAGCGAAAGACTTGATAGATGCTCTGATCGATAAGAAAGAGAAGATGAGTATGGAAACAGAGTTTGCATACCGTGAGCAGTTTATCAAACGCTCAGATGATATCAGTTGGTATGTGAGCCCTCGATTTGCATCAAATCTTCTTGCTCGGCAAAGCTTGCCTTCCGGCACGCGTCTTCTCGTGCCGTACGTGAGTACATATGCACAAGCTTTGGTGGGGTCGGTCCAGAGACAGGGGGATAAAATTGTGGGAGATGCTATCCTCGTCAAGCAACCGCAGTATCGATACTCCGTGGACTTTCCTGCGCTCAAGGCACCTATACCAAGTACACCTTCTTGGACAGTCTTTCCCAATCTTGCAAAGGTTATCAATACAAGCATTCTCAGCATAGCAAAGGGAGACGAGACTCTCGGGCTTGTGATGAGGAACATGCTGCAAGAGATGCAAGCCTCGTATCCATTCTTGTTTGCATTCACTGATATGACACAAGGCATCGTGATACCGCGGGATGGTTCAGAGGACTATCTGTACTTCTCTGAGAGCAGCATACCTATTGATGCTTTTGTTGCAAAACTACGATCACATCTCGCTGGTGAGCAAGGAGAAGTGCGTAAGGAGGGTGATCGGACTGTCGTCATCAATACTCAAACAGGTAGTGGTATGACGTTGTTTGAGTATCCTTCCAGGGCGGATCTTCTCGGCGTGGTTATTGACGTATCACCGTACCGGGACATGCAACCTGGCTCTTCTAATAGCTATGCAAATCTTCTCTTGTTTCAGAGACCCTTTGGTCAGCAACACATACACGGCGGAGTAAGAGTCTTTGATGATACACTTGAACTCTTTTGGACGATACAACCATGAGCAACACCGAAGTACTAAAAAAGATGTCTCAGGGTGACGCCCGAGAGCAACCGTCTTCTCATCGCAACCATGCCGAGGCGGTTCATACTACAAGCTCAGGTAATCAGTTTGATGCTGTTCGTGCATCAAACGGGAGTCCACGCGTTGTACGACTAGGAAAGACGAAAAAGAAGCAGCATCGTATACGGCTGTTGGGGTATGGCATACAAGCCGGCTTTGATTCTCTGCGCACATTAGGAAAGGCGCTTCCTCGCATCATCAAAAAGCACAAGCATGATAGCCGTCTGTGGTATACGGCATTTTTGATCTGTGCGATCATCGTACTGTGTAGCACCTATGTCGCAGTTGGCTTTGGTCGCTCTGTGCATACAGCAGAAGGTATGTATCGAGAAACTCAAGGAGTAGCGGAACTAAAGGAAGTGATCCTTGCTCGTCTCAGAGAGTTTGACCTGACGGGGGCAAGAGAGGGTCTGGGTGTGCTCGAGAAGATGCTGATAGAAAAAGAGAGTCTGCTCACGGGCATGATCGGCTTTGATCCGAATGGTCTGCATTTATTTGAAGAGCCCAAGAAAGATATTATCACGATGAAGTCTTTGACGTCTCATATGCAGATGCTCCTGACTCTTACCGAGCAGGCAAGTCAGAGCATAGCCCTTATGTCTGAAGAGAAGCGTACTATATCTGCCTGGGCCAAGGAGTATGAGGACAAGGTGGCCGTTCTCTCTCAGGAGTTGAACGATCTAAAAAAGACAGCATCGAGCAACGTCATATCGTATGTTAATCCTTTGGTATCGGCCGTTAGCCAGATACATAAAGGACTACATCTCATAGGAGTTCTGTCGGGGAGCTATGGGCCAAAGAATTATCTTGTGGTCTTTCAAAACAGCGCCGAGATGCGGCCTACAGGAGGCTTTATGGGGAGCTTTGCAGAGGTGAAGGTTGAAGACGGCTCTGTCCGTGATACTCAGATCAGCGATATCTTCTCCGTAGATAACCAGATCGTTTTTGATCTTTCCGAGGCTCCGAAAGGGCTTGATCGTATCACAGGATCATTTAGCCTCAGGGATGCCAACTATGAGCCTGATTATACAGTCTCGGGAAAGTACATCACTGCATTTTGGGACAAGGCGGGGAAAGACAGTATCGATGGTGTCGTCTTTATCCAGTCAGATCTGCTTCGGAGGATACTTCAAAAGACCGGGCCGCTCAAGGTCCCTCATGTTGCTGTAGATCTCAGCGCCGAGAATATGTATCAGTGGTTGGGCTATGTGATCGAGTCGAAGAAAAACAAGCAAAACCCTAAGCAGATTCTAGCCGATATCTACACTCTTCTTGAGAGCAAGCTTCGAGCAGATACGGAGATCGTGCATGACATCGCTCCCTTGATTGTAGAAGAATATATGCGAGGGAATATAGGGCTGTATCTTACAGGTGCAGAAGACCAAGCTCTCTATCAAGAGTTGAGTGCACCGCCATCTCTAGCGCGTGCTCCTGGTGAGGACCGTCTCATGGTCGTAGATACCAACATCGGTGGCAACAAGTCAGATGCGTATATCACGATGAGCCTAGAAGATCATGTCGATATCTCTCACGACTCTTACGTGGATCATACATTGGTAATTCGTAAAAAGCACGCGTGGTCTGAGTCTGTGCGTCTGAGTCTAGAGCGTCTAGCTCAGAAGATTGATACCTCGCTCGGTCTGACTTCTGAGCTGATCAATATCTTGGGTGCAGGAGAAAACGTGTCGTATCTCAGACTGGTTGTACCATCAGGCGCTACCCTCTTGGAATCTGACGGTGTAGATACGATCTCTCAAACTGATCACACAATCTTTTCTACTACGATGACGACGTTGCCTAGCACTGTGCGTGAAGTGGTCGTTCGCTACCGTGTTCCCCTCACTCAAAAAGACTCGGGCTATACGCTCCGAGTAGAGAGACATCCTGGAGGACATCCGATCGATGTGAAGTTCCAGTGTCGTGATACCACAGGAGATATCATCCGGGTATTTCCAGAGTCTATGAAGATCGAGGGCTCAGAGGCTTCTGGACAGCAGTACCTCGATGCGCGGGAATCAGTATTCCGATGCTTGAGTCACTAGGAGTTGAGCCGCATTTTGAACTCCTCTATCAGATCCACAGGTACTGGATCGATACCATACTCGAGGGCAAGGTGGTATGAGAGCCAAAGGGACACACATATGCCACTGAGGATCTCCTCATAGCGTTCTTCGCCGATGAGCTCCATGACGAGGATAGGGATATCATACTCCTGGAGGAGCGCTCCCATCGTATCACCGCGATGCAGTGTTCTCTCAAATGCATGCTTGCCTTTGATCAGTATCATGACGGGTTGCCATAGGGGAGAGATCAGGCTAATCATCTCATTGTGATTCATCTCTGGCAGAGTACCACTGATACATGGAGTCTTGCTGTTTTCATTGATATTTACCTTGCTGACGTGTGCACATGATCCATAGCCTTCTGGTGCATAGATCATAGGGATACGGTTCTTGATGCCTTCTGTCAGAAAGAGACTAAACTCGATCATCGAGTCCTGGTGAGTGGTGAGCAGATCGGTCAGGTTTTGGAGGCGCTTCTCTGCATACTCCAGGTGATGACACTTTTCCATGATCCCGAGAAGTACACCAAAAAAGTAGCCTAGGGCCAAGCGTGGCTGTGGGCACTCTGGCAGGTGTATGGTAGTGATGCCCTTTTCTTGTGCGAGCTCTAGGAGCTTGCCACCATGGGTGATGACGATCATCGGCGCCTTCTTGCCCAGCGCGTCAAAAAAGCATGAGATCGCTTCTTCGGTATTGCCCGAATAGGATGCAATGATGATGACCTCTTCTGAGCCAACCCAATGCGGAAGAAAGTAGTCACGTACGCTCACAAACTTCGTAGGCTTCTCATCCATATAAAAAGCATCTTTGACGATATCACAGACCAAGCTGCTCCCGCCCATGCCGCACCAGACGATATTGTGATTCTTGTAGGACTCGAGGTTCCGCGTAAGCTCATAGCCTTCTAAAAACTGACTGGGGAAGGCGAGAAGAGTATCTTTCATAGACAGGGAGTTACAGGTAATGATCCAACGAGCGTTCTTTTATCTCTTCAACGATCTTTTTGATCTCTTGGGTACGATTATCAGGCATGATCAGAAGTGCATCATCAGTATCAATAATGACGAGGTGTTCTAGACCAAGTGTCGTGATGAGTCGATGTGTCGTTCCCTGGATAAAACATTCACGTGTATCTACAGCAATGATCTGGCCCCGCAGAGTATTGCCCTTATCATCATGCTCTGTGGTCTCGTTGTCTTTGAGGGCTTTCCAGTCACCAATGTCATCCCACTCATAGGTGGCAATGATCACAGATCGCTGGGACGTCTTTTCTGTAATCGCATAATCAAATGACTTCTTGGTAAGCTTGGGATAGTACGTGGCCAAGGTACTGTGATACTGGGTTGTCCCTATCGAATGCATAATCTCCATGAGGATCTCATAGTCGTTGGGGAGGTACGTTTGATAGAGTTCAAGCAAGGTCTTAATCTTTCCGATAAAGATTCCCGTGTTCCATGCAAATGTACCTTTTGCGATGAACTCTTCAGCAGTTGCTTGATCAGGTTTTTCTTTAAAGCCTAATACATGGTATCCACTCCCGCCTTCCAAGGGAGTGGTGTACTCGATATAGCCAAACCCCGTATGCGGCTTCGTCGGCCTGATGCCGAGGAGAAGAAGGGTATTGGGATGTGCTTCAATCACTGTCTCTGCTTGTTCCATCGCAGCTGTAAATGCTGCAGTGTCACTCACAAATGCATCCGCAGGGAAAAATCCTATGATATCATCTGGATGAGAGTTGTGCGCAACATGGATCAGCGCCAGGGCTATTGCTGGAGAGCTGTCCATACTGAGTGGCTCCGTAATAAAGTGATCATTGTCTACCATCGGGAGCTGGAACTTCAGCTCCTTGGCCATACTTTCTTGAGTAGATACGAAGACGTGTTTGGTCGGTATATGGTGCGACAAGCGCTGTACGGTTGCCTGTATGAGCGAGCTATCGGAAAAGAGCCGAAGGGATTGCTTGGGAAAACGTTTGCGTGACAATGGCCAGAGTCGGGTACCATTGCCTCCTGCGAGGATTACTGCTTTCATACGAAACGCTTACTTTGTTAGTGTGCTGCCAGAAGCGGTTCCTGTAGGACTCGAAACCATCTCAAGGAAGATGCTTCCCGTTAGAAAGCCCAAGATAAATACGACAGCGAGTGCTACAAAAACGATGATGAGAGAAGGGGTGCGCATAGATATGAGCTATGATTTTTTCTTGTCACGGTTTGAGATTTTGCGTTGTCGCTCAATCATCTTCTGACGTTTCTCTTCTAGATCTTTGCTATAGAGAGCCTTCTTTTTGGGATACTCTCTCTGGAAATGTCGGACGGTGAAATAGATCCAGATCAAAAATACGACAAGCAGCAGGTGATGCCACATGCGCATGCTCAGGTACGAGATATCGCTGAGACGGAACCCGATCAAGATGAGACCTACAATACCAAATTGGAACAAGTGGGAAGGCATACCACGAAGAGTGCGCTTGATAGGAGATGCCACGAGGCGTAGACGAAAGGCTAGAAATAGGAGGATGCCGAGAGCTATCAAGATCCCATATGCTATAAAAAGCACGGTACCATAGGTAAAGACTCCCTGGGGATGAGCCTCAAACAACAGGGCTGGCTTTAGGCTATCGGTTATAAAATGAAACATAACACTATGAAACTCACAAAATACAGTTTTTACTTCCTGCCAATTATAAACTCATTGTAGGCTTGATCAATCTTTTATCTTCAGGAGAGGAGCATTGCCGGTTTACGGGCATGCCAGTCTGTCGCGCCTTGATACCATCTGCCGAGATCACAGAGCTGTTTCTCGCTCCATGCTCGTCCTATGATTTGGAGTCCCATAGGCATATTGTCTTTGAAGCCGCAAGGGATCGAGAGGGCCGGAAGGCCTGCTGTTGAGGCGGGGATGGTCAGAACGTCTGCCATATACATAGCCAGGGGATCGCTCACCTGTGAGCCAATAGGGTAGGCTACATCAGGACTTACTGGCCCCATGATGACATCTACATCATCAAATACGCGTGCGAAGTCCTCGATGACCAGTGTCCGTACCTTGTGAGCTTTTTTGTAGTATGCATCGTAGTATCCATGAGAAAGCACATACGTACCGATCATGATGCGGCGTTTTACCTCGTCACCAAATCCCTTACCACGGTTCTCTTGGTAGAGCGCTTCGATGGTTTCTGCTTTGACGCTTGGACCAAAACGGATGCCATCGTAGCGTGACATGTTGGCGCTGACCTCTGCTGGTACCGAGATATAGTAGAGGGCGACACCATATCGTGTTGTTGGCAGAGAGACGTCTTTGATCGTCGCGCCTTCTTTTTCAAAGAATCGTATGGCCTCGAGCGTGGTTGCTCGGACCTCTGGATCGATATCGTCTGAAAAGTATTCTTTGGGAATACCTATACGGAGCTTCTTGATATCGGGTGCGTCATACTGCGCATAAGCAGGTACGTCTTGCTTCGGACATGTGGCGTCAAATCCATCGTAGCCGGCGATCTGCTCGAGGACGATCGCAAGATCGTCTACGCTGTGCGCCATGGGGCCAATGGTATCCCAGCTGGAAGCCATGCTCATGACACCAAAGCGCGATACGCGTCCATAGGTCACCTTGAGACCAGAGATACCACAGAGTGCTGCTGGTTGGCGGATAGAACCACCGGTGTCGGTGCCGATAGAAAAGACGGAGGTCTCAGACGCGATGCTTGCTGAGGAGCCTCCGGAAGAACCACCAGGTACACGACTCAAGTCCCATGGATTGTGTGTGACGTGGTATGCAGAGTGTTCGGTAGAACCTCCCATAGCAAACTCGTCGTTGTTGACCTTTCCTATCAGGATTGCTCCAGACGTCTCCAGGCGATTTGCTACGGTCGCAGAGAAAGGGGGCACATAGCCTTCCAGAATCTTGGAGGCCCCTGTCGAGACTACCCCTTTGGTCGAGATGATGTCTTTGAGCGAGTAGGGAATTCCCTCGAGGATGCCTAGTGTCTCGCCCTGCGCAATACGAGCATCAATCACGTCTGCCTGAGCTTGGGCTCTATCGGCGGTCACGTGCAAGTATGCGTTCACTTGTGGATCAAAGCGCCCGATAGCATGGAGATACTGATCCGTGAGCTCGCGAGCTGACAGCTTCTTTTCTACTAGTTGTGCATGAAGATCACGTATCATGATGCATCTATTATACGAGGAATAGTGATCCCTTGCGCAGGGATGTAGTTGCCAGAGACAGGTGCATAGGTAGAAGGTTCACCCAGAGGATACGACTCTTGGTCTTCTCGGGGCTCTTGTTCTGCCAGATGGACATGGTATGTCGGTTCCGTATGCGTGGTATCTACCTCCTCCAGGATCTGCATGTACGCGAAGATTGCTCTAAACTCCTCAGAGTAGCGTGCAATGTCTGCCTCCTCGAGAGGGAGTCTGGCCAAGGAGGCAATCTTGATGATGTCTGAGCTATTGATCATAGGTAGTATTACAGCAAGCATCTTACAAAACGTTTGGAGACTCCGCAAGGTAGCTTTGGTCTGTAACTATTTAAAAGTTCACATACAATCATCTGAGGTAGTAAGTATGTTTGTGTATGATTGGTATATTTGATAGCGGTTTTGGAGGTGTCAGTATCTTGCGTGAGATCCGCAAAGCATTTCCTGACTATAGCATTCTGTATCTTGGGGACTCTGCACGTAATCCCTATGGAGCGAAAAGCCCTGAGCAGGTCAGACAGATGACGTATCAAGGCGTACGGTATCTGGAGGCGATGGGTGCTCAGTTGATCATCATTGCCTGCAATACGGCTTGCGCACATACGCTCCATAGTGGCGGTATTCCACCTGTCAATGTACCCGTCTTTGATGTGATCGTCCCTACGGCGCTCGAGGCAGCTCAGCATACACAGGGTCGTATCGGGGTGATTGCGACGAGAAGCACGATAAACAGCCACATCTATGAGGAGGTGCTCTCATCTATTATAGCGGAGCATCATGATCTGAGGATTATTGAGCAGGCTTGTCCGCTCTTTGTACCACTGATCGAAGAAGGATGGGAGCGACACTTCTGTACACGCCTTATTGCAGAGAAGTATCTGAAGCCACTCAAAGGTGAGGATATCGATACCCTGATCTTGGGCTGTACACACTATCCTTTTTTGGAGCGAACGATCCGTTCTATCATGGGCTCCAAGGTGCGCATCATCACAAGTGGCCTTCCTGTAGTCAATGCTTTGAGAGCGTATCTCCTCGAGTCTCCCGAGGCCGAAGCAGCGCTTGTCAAACATGGCGATGTCCAGTATTGTGCCACTGATAATCTCGATATATGGGCTCGTTTTATACGTGTTCATGCACCATTTCCCCATACATCTATTGAAAAAGTATCTATTGGTTAGGTATGACACCAGCTACAAAAAAGTTCTCGTTGATCACCTACGGCTGCCAGATGAACTATGCCGACACGGACCGTATTACTACGGTTTTAGCAGCGCATGGTTTTGAGCGTACCTCGGAACTAATTGACTCGGATCTTGTCTTGTTTAATACATGCATGGTCCGTCAAAAACCAGAAGACAAAGTGTTTGGACATTTGCTAACTATCCGAAAACTCAAACGCGAGAAGCCTCATCTGAGGGTCGGGCTTGCAGGCTGTATGGTGCGTAAAAGTGGTGTCTCCAAAAGATTTGAGAGCGCACTTACTTCGGATGATGCACTTCTCAAGCGCTCTCGTGAGATCGATTTTGTTTTTCGTACCAAAGATCTTTTGCACCTGGGGACGTTGCTCAAAGATGTCGGACTCGTCGAGACGAACTATGAGTTTACAGAGGATGATTACCTCGAGTTGATTCCTACCACCGCATCGACGGCATCAGCATTTGTGCCTATCATGACGGGTTGCAATCGGTACTGCACCTACTGTGTCGTCCCGTATTCGCGCGGCAAAGAAGTCAGTCGATCTATAGCAGACGTCGTACATGAGGTCGAGATCTTGTCGGAGCGAGGTCTCAAGGAGGTGACACTCTTGGGGCAGATCGTGAACTCATATCATCCCGAGGGATACAAAAAAGGTGACACCTCTTTTGTCGAGCTGATACGAGCTGTACATGAGATCCCTGGCATTGAGCGTATTCGTTACACATCACCACATCCGCAATACATGACAGATGAGCTTATCGAAGCACACAGAGTGCTTCCAAAGCTCTGCAGGCACATCCATTTGCCGGTACAGTCGGGGAGCACTGCTGTTTTGGAACGCATGAACCGAGGCTATACACGCGAGCATTATTTGGATCTGGTGAGACGTATTCGCACAGCGGTTCCTGATATCGCTATCACGACAGATATCATCGCAGGATTTTGTGGTGAGACCGAGGAGGAGTTTTTAGAGTCGGTATCACTGTACCAAGACGTAGGATTTGATTTCGCTTTTTTGGCACAGTACTCACCACGTCCAGAGAGCTACTCTGCACGCAAGTGGGAAGATGATGTATCCAAGGAGGATAAACAACGCAGGTGGCACATACTCAACGACACACTTCTCTCTGAGTCGGCGAAGAAGTACCGTAAGCTTATACACCAAGATGTGAGTGTCCTGGTAGAAAAACATTTTGGCGATACATGCATGGGAAAAACGCCTGATGCAAAAACAGTGAAGTTTCAGACCTCGACACCAGATATCTTTGTCGGTACTATACAGAGAGTGAATATCTCGGAGGTCCGCGAGACAGAAGCCATCGGGGTGCTCCTTTCATAAACCAGTTTATCATGGGCGCGATCGTACGCTTTACCTCTGTGACGAAAGAGGACGCACCACGAGAGGTGCGCACTCCCAAAAAAGTACCCAAGATTATTTCTGAGATCTTGCTGTATGCGTTTATCTCAGGCGGCATTTTTTTGCTGATCTTGTTTGTCACCAACTTTCAGGCGTATGTCTCGCTTTTGAGCTATCAGATAGGGAAGCTTACAGGGAGTGAGCTCAAGCAAACAGAAGTTCTCTCGCAGGTTTTTGATCCAAAAGACGGTGGTGGTAGTTTGGGCAGGGTGACATCACAGCTTTCTGGCATTCATCATCCGCCTATCGATCTCAATCCACTACCCCCTGACAACTACCTGATCATCCCAAAGATTGGTAAAAGTGTTCCTATTGTAGAGATACCTTTTGACAACTTCAAACAACAAAACTGGAAAGCACTCGACAAAGATATCGAGACTGGCCTGCAAAATGGTGTGATCCATTACCCCGGGACTGCCACACCAGGACAGAAGGGCAATGTCTTTATCACCGGACACTCTTCATACTATGTATGGGACAAGGGACGATACAAAGATGTATTTGCATTGCTCGGAGAGCTTGCGCCGGGCGACGAAGTGCATATCATCTTTGGAGGCCATACCTACCACTATGTGGTATCAGAGAAAAAGGTGGTGAAGCCTACAGATACGGAGGTGCTTGACCAGACCTCTGATCATCGACTTACGCTGATGACGTGCACACCGGTAGGCACCAATATCAACCGGCTTATCATCGTAGCGCTTCAAAAGTAGTGCGGTATGTGTTCTTTGGGAATGCTAATACATTCCATAGTTCGAGGAAGCAAGGATTGAGACGTGCTTGTCCGCCGCAGCCTGAGCAAAGGAGGAAGCATGCCAGATCTCTTTCCGTCATCCCGGAGTACTCATCCGGGATCCAGAAAGAAAAACAAAAAAGAAATCTTACTCTTACATTGAAGGAACTAGATTGTTATAGAGAGTTTTCGTTACGGTGATAGGAGAGAATGGCATCTTAATTATTCAATAGTTCATGATAGATAAAGGATTTGTATTAATAGATAAACCCGAAGGTATTACTACCTATGACTGTATTCGGGCTATCAAACGGATCTATAAAGAGTCGGGTCAAAACTTTCCCAAGATTGGTCACGGAGGAACGCTTGATCCACTGGCTACAGGCTTGGTGATCATTGCACTGGGATCGTATACGAAGCTGCTGACCTACCTCCTACATCAAGAGAAGACGTATGATGTAGTCGCATTCTTAGGGGCATCGTCCGATACCTATGATCGTGATGGTACGATAGCGACAACGGCGGATGCAAAGCACGTGACGTATGATGATATTACATATGCTCTCGGCAACTTTATGGGCGAGATTACACAGCTTCCCCCAAAGTACTCGGCGATCAAGATCAAGGGGAAGCCTGCGTATGCCCGTGCTCGTGCCGGCGAGGATGTTGTGATCGCGCCTCGCAAGGTTACGATTCTCGATATCACATCGATCGAGCTCACCTGGCCGATGCTGAAGTTTCGAGTACGTGTCAGTGGGGGGACCTATATCCGAAGCCTCGTGCATGATCTCGGCAATATTCTTGGTTGCGGTGGTTATGTCGATGGTCTGCGGCGTGTGATGGTGGGTGAGGTGAGTGTACAGAGGGCACAGTCACTCAAGGACCTGGAGGAGAAGAAGACCATAACGCTGTTTCCTGAGGTCTACGAGCTCTTTCCCCATCTTACAATGTATCGCGTGACGTCAAAAGAAGAAGCCGTCTTGCGACAAGGTGGCAATATCGCAGGAGCTTTTCAACTTCACAAAGACTACCTCGTGTATGGTGACAATGGACCTGTAGCTGTGGGCGAAGCTGTCAGTATGAGGTTACTTAAGCCAAAAGTCGTCGTGTGACTTGTCTTGACTAGGCAGTGATACATGCGAAAATAACAAGAGTGTTTTCTGTTCTCTATATCTCCATGGCACGAAGAAAAAAATCCACCGGTACTCGCAGACGAGGAAAGAGCAGATCTATCATGCCAAAGATCGATTTTACTCTCGAGATACAGGATCATGTTGCGCGAGAGATCGTAGCAATACTCTTGTTGCTTTTGGCTGTGGTTCTCTACTTGAGTATGTACAATCTTGCTGGCGAGGCAGGAAAGTTTGTCGCGAGTACGATGGCAACCGCTGTGGGAGCGATGGGGACATACCTTACGATCATAGTACTAGCGCTTCTCTCACTTGCACTCTTTGCTTGGAGAGAGCTTTCATGGAGTGCTACACGCTTCTTTGGATTGGCACTGCTTTTTGTTTCAGCGCTTTCGTTTATCCAGCTCCAAGATGTATTTGATGGATCGGTTCTTGATAGGATCACTGCATATGGTGGTTGGATTGGCTTTGTACCAGCATTCCTTTTTTCTACATTCCTAGGCAGTGTAGCAAGCAAGGTGATCACGGTTGCTCTTTTTATGGTGGGACTCTTGATCAGCTTTGATATATCGATCCGGGAGATCTACTCGTCAATACGCTTTATCACCTATGATATATGGCATCGTAGTGAGGAGGAGGAAGAGACCGAGGAAGAAGATGAAGACGGTGATATTATCACACTTACTGCCAAGCCGCTCACTACACGCAAAAAGGTCGCAGAGATCAAGCCGGGCAAGGTGATCAATGCGGTGGTAAAAGAGGAGGAAGAGTTTACTATCAAAGCTCTCGGTGATGTGAAAGGAAATAAGAAGCTCAAAGAGAGCGCTATGTTGATCACGACCGAGGCGAAAGAGATTGATTGGACACCTCCGTCATTTGAGCTTCTAGAGGATGGTGAATCGCAAGTATCGTATGACGATCAGTCGCTCAAAAAGAATGCCGAGAAGATACGCGACAAGCTAGCACAGTTTGGCATCGAAGTATCCATGAAAGATATTCATGTAGGTCCTGCGGTTACTCAGTATACGTTGAAACCTTCCGAAGGTGTGAAGCTAAGCAAGATCACGACGCTCAAGAATGATCTCGCTCTGGCCCTCGCTTCCCGCGCGATACGTATCGAGGCACCGATCCCTGGCAAGAGTCTCGTAGGTATTGAGATTGCAAACGATGTCCGCGTCAGCGTGCGCTTGAAAGAGCTCCTCATGAGTGATGCGTTTTACAAGATGAAGTCCAACCTCAGACTACCTGTCGGGCGTAATGTAAGTGGAGAGGCGGTCATCGCAGACCTTGCGAAGATGCCCCACCTCTTGATCGCAGGTGCTACCGGTTCTGGTAAGTCGGTAGGTATGAATGCATTTCTTATGAGCTTACTGTACCAGAATTCACCTGAGGAGCTGCGCCTGATCTTGGTAGATCCGAAGCGTGTGGAGCTAGACTCATACAACAACATTCCCCATCTCCTGACACCGGTGATCACTGATCCACACAAAGCTCTCAATGCACTGAGGTGGGCGGTCGCGGAGATGACTCGTCGATACAAAGTGCTTCAAGCAAAGAAGGTCAGAAGTATTCACGAGTACAATGAAAAAGAGCTTCCCAAGATGCCAATTATCTTGGTGGTCGTAGATGAGCTTGCCGACCTGATGATGGGCGGAGACAAGAAAGAAGTGGAGGGATGCATCTGCCGTCTGGCACAGATGGCTCGTGCAGTTGGTATGCACTTGATCATCGCGACACAGCGTCCATCGGTCGATGTCATCACGGGTCTGATCAAGGCAAACTTCCCAGCACGTATTGCGTATACCGTTACGTCACAGATCGACTCACGAACGATTCTGGATTGTATGGGTGCAGAGGATCTTTTGGGTCAGGGTGATATGCTCTTCTTGCCTGGCGGTATGAGTGATCCTCTTCGTGTACAAGGAACATACGTCTCATCCAAAGAGATCGAGCGTGTGACCAGTGCCATAAGGCTCTCACCTGATAATGAAACTGCTATCTATGATGACGAGATCACGAGCCCCAACTCATCTGTTATCCAGGAGCACGGCGTCCACATACCTGGAGTTCATACAGGTGGCAGTAGTTCAGGCGATGGTGATGACGACGATACGATGGTGCAAGAAGCACTCGAGCTCGTGCGCCGATCTGGTAAGGCGTCCGCCTCACTCTTTCAGCGACACCTCAAAGTCGGCTATGCTCGCGCAGCACGTCTGATCGATATGCTCGAGGCACGCGGATATGTAGGCCCTGCAGACGGTGCTAAGCCCCGCTCTATCACCTCTCGTGCATACGAGACCGAAGGCGAGGATAGAGGTGTTCCAGAGGAGATCTAGAGTCCTTATATATCATCTCATCCATCCTTCGCAATGCTCCGGCTGACAGGTTGTGAGTACGAGGATAGAATCCATCTATTGATCTCTGTCATCCTCGACAAGCTTGTACTCAGCGCGATCGAGGATCCAGTTCCATAGTGAAAAGTAAGATAGATATCTTTTTGTTTTTTATTTCTGGATCCCCGACTCGCCGAGTACGGCTCTCGAGGATGACGGATGTAACGAATGATTATATGTATATTCGGTCTGAGCGGGGGGGGGATAAATGCTTTCAACACTACTCGTATGAGCATATGCCTAACTCAGTGCTTCTTTGACAGCCTCATTGCTCCATACTCCTAGTTTTCCTGCTGTGAGTTGCTCGTGGTCTTCTTTCTGAGCTTTGAGCATCTTCTTGTTGGCTTTCCAGCCTTCCACGCTATCGCCAATTTCTTGGGTATAAAAGATCTTCTTCTTTTTTTCCGGATCTGTGATGTGTTTATTCAGATCTCTTAATGCGTTTGAATCTCTTTCAAGGGTGTATCCTTCAATATTCATATAAGCATTCCAAGCTGCTTGACCGTAGGTCTGTACATACAAGATGTCGAGATGCTCAAGTATCTCGTTGTAGTCTACCCCTGAGCGTTTACTATCGTCCATGTCTCTTCCCATTACGTCATATGCCATGAGCTTGCCCCCATGCGCATGAACTCTCTCTGCTAGTATCTTGTAAAACAATGTCCATCCTTTCTGAGCAAACGAGAAGTCCGTCGTGTTCTTTGTATCCAAGAAGTTACGATAACCCATAAATCCATCACCAAGAAATAGACCGTCGATCCCGAAGTCTTTTACAAACAAGTCATATTGATCAGCGATGTACTCCACAAATAGCTGCTTCTCCTTTTGCTTATCGCTGTGTACATATGACAAGGGATTCATATCATCACTTCCCACAAGCCCAGGCTTGCACGCCTCAGGATTATTACTCAAAAACGGATTGGTTGAGGCCAGTGATGTATGAGCCCAAAAACCCTGATATACTTTGATGCCTTGTTCATGACATTGCTCTATAAACA
>CAYGIM010000005.1:0-17111 GCA_964349895.1 uncultured Candidatus Peribacteria bacterium
GTATATATTACTATATTGTGTGAGATCTTGGGCTGTAGTATCTTAGCGGCTATTTCTTTATCCCATATACTTTCAAATACATGGCGTGCTGACTCTATACTATCAAATTGAAAGTAGGTTTCAAATGAACTAACTTTTTTAAAACCTTCTGCTTCAAGCCATGCAGACTTCCCAGCTGTCTTTTTGGCACCAAATCCTTCTTCTATAATGTGTTTAAACTCACCCCCGATATCGTTTTCTATCAGGTACAGTGATCCGTCTTTGCTCAATACTCTCAGCGTCTCAGCGATAACGGCTTTTCTGAGCTCTAGGTCATGGATCGAGCCAATAACCCATGTAGCAAAGGCGATATCGATCGAACGATCTTCAAGGGGGAGCTTGTCTGCAGACGCGAGTATCAACTCTGTGTTTTGAAACATATCTCCTTTGGACTTTGCAATCGCGAGTTGTGTTTCGGATATCTCAATTCCATAATACCTTTGGCTAGCAGGTGCTAGTGCTGGGATATATCTTCCTGTTCCGCATCCTACGTCGAGTACTGTTTTATCTTGTATGAGTGGTAAGAGAAAAGTACTTATGAGATTTGGATAGTCTTCTGCCTGGCTAAACAGCTCATAAACTTCAGACTCTGCCTTATATACTTCTGAATCTGCAAACAACTTATCATTGTGCCATAGTGAGCTCGTGTTCATATCTCTAGAATACGTATGTACCATTCTCATAGAGCACCTCACCATCCAACATGATCTTTTTTACATCTACAAATACATCTATGTGGTAGCGGCCTTCGGATCGTTTGAATCCTGGCTTCCCATAGATACTATGCTTGGAGCCCAGCGATAGGTGGAGCCCCGTGATGCGCTCAAAGGCTGTGACATCACTGATGATATGCTCTCTACTGATAGCGTTGTTCATACCAAGTCCGAACTCTCGTACATATACGGGCTCGTCTTTTTGGATCAGCTCCATGATATCCATAAAAGCCGGAGGTACTTCGTCTTTGTTGGCAGAGAGTACACCATCGGTAATGGTTACCTTAAAAGGCTCATAAACTTTTACTTTGAAGTCGAGACCTGCAAATGCAAAGATCCTGATCTCGCCATTTACGCGTGACATATCTACGGCCTCGGTAAAGACCTCGCCGATAGGAAACGTCCCTCCGATATTCTCCATGCCTCGATAGTCGCCGATGTTGAGCTTCGGATCTTCAAAAGGGGAGTCGTATCTGAGTACCGTGTCACTTCCGTAGACTTCAGCAGACTGAGCTTTCATAAGCTTCTCCCGTACTCCATGCCCTAGGGGATGATAGTAGGCAGGGTCGTAGTGAAGAGCCTCTACGTATGTCTCAAATTCATTTTCAGGGATACGATCCAGATGTCCATGTTCTATAGCTTTGAGGCCCGCTTTGAAAAGTGCGATACGGATACGGAAGTCATCGAGGCGAAAGCTGTTTGACTGTACTTGCACGACCAGGTCGCCTGGCTTCAGCAGTGCGAACTCTTCTATGATGTCTTCTTTGGTAAACTCACCAAACTTGAGAAACTTCGCGTCAGGTAGGGCACGACGATACCCCTCAGTGAGTAACTTTGTCAGCGGAGCGTCTTCATCATAAATAACGAGAGAGTCTCCGGTATGAAGAAGTGCATGCTCGATGATCTCTGCTATATGTAGGTGGGCTTTTTCGTAGAGGTGTTCCATTATGCTAGTTTCATATGTTCTTTCACTTTTCCCATATCTTCTTCTAATCGATGAACACGTTCCCCCATACTCACGTATTCCTCCTCTCGGTTGTTATCATTTCCAACTATTCCATCCATCTTTGTATAGAACTCGTCTTTAGTCACGAGGGTGCCAACCTTTTCTTTGAGTTCTCCTAGTTGATCATCATGATCCAATAGCTTTCCAATTACTCTGTGTAACTGGCTGCTGACACCATCAAAGCGTTGGTCTACATCGATAAATCTTTTATCTACATTGTCAAACCTTTGCTGCATCCCCGAGGATAGATCATTGATTTGGGACGACATAGAGTCCATGCGAGAGTTCATCTTTTGGAGTTCTTCTAAGATGGGATCTTTACTCATATGTTTTGATGATAAAAAGATACTGACGTCACTCTACCGAGGGGGAAACAGTATGCAAACTTTCTGCTTGAACTTGCCTTGCCATATAGGTACAATGCCCACGGGGATGCATTGGCATTCGATTAAGATTTTTGACAGTTTGTATGCTGCAATCCGGAGGTCGTCTCGGTACTCCGTTAACAACCTCGAGGCAACTTCTATGTGCAAACAATGAAGCAAACCGTGTATCTAGGATGACCGCTTTGGCGTTCGCCTAATACACCCAAATAAGAGATCTCCTATTTGAGATCTCGACGAAGTATCAGGACTCCTCTATGGGTGCTTCGAACTTTTGAGGATAGTGTCATAGGCACCTTGTGATGTCTATGATGCGAATCTATTCCCAAGCACATGAGCTTTTTCTGAAAAGCCTTTTACGCCCATGTGAACTTAAGGCCTTTCTATGATTGTAGACGCATATGAGCTGTATCTTAAGACCCGGGTTCAATTCCCGGCATCTCCACCAATGATCTGTACCCTAAAAAGTGGACACCGTGATTTCATATAGCAATAATACCCCGTCAGCTTGGCTAACGGGAGTATTTTGTGGGAAGTGGTCTTTAGAAATTAACCCTATTCGCAAAATAGCTGTTCCGATGTATCCTGTGGAGGATATTTTTTTACCGCGACATCTATGTCTCGAAGATGGCTCTCTCGCTCGATCGTTCTCGTCTTGCCATTTCTTATAGCAGCCTCACTGGGCGTAAGTATTGCTCAGGCTTTTTCCGATGTGACCTCGTTTCACCCTCGCGCCCAGGCTATCTTTTATCTCAAAGATAAAGGTGTTATCGGTGGCTATCCAGACGGTACGTTTCAGCCAGATCGAGAGGTCAATCGTGCTGAGGCACTCAAGATACTTCTGGAAGGAGGTAAGTTTGAGATAACCACGATCACGACGAGTTTTCCTGACGTCAGGGCTGACGCTTGGTTTGCCAAGTACGTAGGATTTGCCAAGACACTTGGTATCGTCTCGGGGTATCCAGATGGTACATTTAAACCTGAGCGTACGATCAACCGTGCCGAAGCGATGAAGATGGTGCTCAAGGCAGCTCAGTTTAGTGAATCTGTGCGAGGGGAGAGTACGCCATTTAGCGATGTACCGAGCAGCGCGTGGTTTTATCCATTTGTCGACGAGGCGTATGCACGTAACCTCATAGATACATCGGCGCAGTTCGATGGTGGTACAAATATCACAAGAGGAGATCTCGCAGAGATGATGTATCGCGTGATGGCGCTCAAAGAAGAAGGTGGTACGCGTTTTGATCCGAGTAAGATCAAGAACTATATTCCCACAGATCCAGCAGATGTCGTAGCACCAGCTCCAGCTACCGATGTCACGGCAACCTTTTATAGTAGCCAACTGGAAGGGAAGAGTACTTCGTCTGGCGAAAAGTATGCATCGGGTGACTGGACAGCTGCATACTTAGGAGTTCCTCTCAAGTCATACGTACAGGTTATCAAAAAAGATAGCGGTGAGAGCACGATCGTGCGGGTCAATGATCGCAATAGTAGTAGTACCAATGTCGATCTTTCTAAGTCGGCTTTCTCGAGTATTGCTCCTTCTGCATCTGGATCATTTGGTGCCCAAGTGATCAGCGTTTTGGCTGCGAGCTTTTCAGATCCAAAGATGCTGTACAGCGTCTCTTCATTCAAAGGTATTACGCTCGATGAGCCACTTCCTTCGTATGTGGTTCCTCACGAGGTACGGGTGCTTACAGGCAAAGCCGGAGCAGGTAGTATCGTGACGGCGTTTTATGCCGACGAGACGGGCAAGCAAAAGTCATTTTCTACCAAGGTAAAGCCAGATGGCTCTGGTGCATTTGCCTTGAGCATACAGTTTCCTCTGAGCGGTACAGTCGACTTTACCATGATACCTGGCGATGCTGGTACGGGAGTTGTGGTACCTATTCACGTCGCTTCCGAGCCGACACAAAAAGCGTATCCGAAGGCAGCACCATCGGATGGCCCTGCATTTGAGGTCTTGCCCCAGGGCGTAACTGTCACGACGAGTGATATCTCAAAGAAGGTCTTTCGACTCGGGTTTTACCAAGGATCGCGTAGTGTGCGCTACATCGTGATGGGTAAGGATCTTGCACGAGTCGAGGTCTCAAAGGACGACTTTACCTCGTTTGCAAAGGGCTACATGACGGTAGCGCTGGAGAGTGCATATGTCTCTACCCCGTTTTCTCATGATCGTAGTTCAAGCTGGTCACCTGTTACTTCCAAGCAAGTTACTCTGACCGAAGCCGGGCCAGAGTATATGGATGATGCAGTAGTTGCTTCCACGTATTTGCCTGATATCGTCAACCAAGGAGATTCACTTTCGCTCAGTGCTACCTCGAGCATTCAGCTCGAAGATATCGCATATCTGACACGAGGTGATATGACGGTGGATCAGGTGGTAGTTAGTAAAACAGGTAGCAATGGTGCTTTTAGTCTCTCATTCTCTATCACTCAAGGTGGGATCACTAGACTCGAGGTCGTGGCGTTTGACGGTAAGCCTTTGGTCAACCATACGATGTATCCGAGAAATACGATGGCTCTGATATCGATCCAGTCAGACATCGATGACAACCAGATCAATACCGAGATCAGCAACATGACACAGTCTCGCGAGCGGATGCTCTACTTGGTAAACCAGATCAGGAAAGAAAAAGGATTGGGAGAGTTGACCATCGATACCAAGCTGACACAGCTTGCTCAGTGGAAGGCAGATGATATGGCAAAGCGTGATTATTTTGCACACAAAGACCCAGACGGCCAGTATGCAGATGATCGTAAGTCGATGTTTGGTATCACATCGCCGGTAGGGGAGAATCTTGCTAAGGATTACTCTGTTGACCAAGCATTCTATGGACTACGTGATAGTGGTATCCACTTACAAAACATGATGGACCCAGTATGGGGTACTATGGGTGTAGGGTACGCAAAAGCTCAGGACGGTACACTCCTGGCAGTACAGATCTTTACTACCAAGGAGTTCACTTCAAGTGATTCGAGCTCGAGTAGAAATGATTTTATCCAGAGCATGCGAAGTACGCGTCCAGATCTCTCTGTAGATTCTTCTATCTCACAGGTATGTACAGACTGGATCGCAAAGATGAAGTCAGAGAGCTTCCTAGGCCTGACGAGCAAGACAGGGGAAAAGCTCACCGATAAGCTTTTGTCTATGCCCGGGAATATCAGCTCGTTTAAGGTCTACGTAAACTCAGATGCTACATATGAGGGACTCAAAAAGACCTTGCTAGCTAATGCCGAGCTCCAGAACTCGGCTTGGAAGATCTATGGAGTCGATTTCGGAGCGGCGTACACTGGCGGGGTGGCATCGTGTTTCGTCTTAGCTAAGTAAGCAGGGAAACACTGATACATGCATATTTCGTTGTCGTCTGCCGTCGCTAAAGCTATGGCCGACAAGTCTGCGACTTCGTTAATGTAGGGCATAATCGTCCGTCATCCCGGACAAATGAGTACTCGAATGCGATCCGGGATCCAGAAAGAAACCTTTTGTAAACATATATGGAACTGGATCCCCGATGGGTACTCGGGGATGACACAAACCCCTTAAAACATGTGGTAAATCCCACATGTTTTTTGGTATACTGACCTGATGACTTAAATCAATCACTATGACACCTAACAACACAGAAAAGATGAAAACAACACCACAAAGTCCTGAGCGTCCGAAGTCAGAACTTGATGCTCTGCGCATGAAGGTCCTTCCTACCAAACAGACACAAGGAAAGCTTGATGCATTATCGAGCTCACTGGAGCAGCAGGTAAGTGTAGAGAAGCTGATCCAGTCGTTTGATGTGTCACGAGAAGCTCCCGATGAGACGGATAAAGACCTCGAGAAAAAAGGTATCTACTTTGTAAGTGGTGTGCATGATGTATTGGTTAAGTTTATGCAGGCGGGTATTTCTGCTGATTCTTTCCAGGCGAGTGCAATCGAGACTACCGTAAAGAAGATTGAGGTCATCCAGGTTGTCACAGGACTACCAGCCGCAGAGCTTGCAGCATGGAACAAGCTTTTGGAAGCTGTACGAGCTGATTCGTCATTTGTCACACCTGAGTGGGATCGGATCCGAGCAAATGCTTCCGAAGCATATACGAATGCTAAGCAAGCAATTGATGCCAAAGATGAATCCGAGGAGCCCAAGAATGGTCTTTGGGAGAAGACAAAAGCATGGGTTAAGGATGATAAAAACAAGTGGTTGGTAGGTGGACTCGTGGTTGCAGGTGCTGGTGTGACCATCTGGGCACTCTCATCTCTTTTTAAGCATGATGATACAGCTGGTACAGAAAAGGGATGGTTTGGGAAACTCTTTGATAAGATCAAAGTCCCCTTAGCTGTTGGAACTATCTGTACTATGTTGTATTTGAGCAGGGAGCATATTATTGGATTCTTCAAAGACAAGTTTGGTATCAATCTTTTTCCAGATCAGCTCAAGCAAGGACTGGATCTCATCATGGCTGGAAAGTTTTTAGAAGGTATATCGACGTGGTTCACTGGTGGAGAAAATCCCGAGTACAAAGCTGCACGTGAAAAGCTTGCGGCACAGATCGGGGTAAAAGAAGCAACACTGGCGTTTGTAGGAAAAAGTAAGGTAAAAGAGATTGGAGACGCAGCAAATCCTGACGATATATGGAATCATTTCTGGACTCCAATGCTTTCAGGAATACCGTGGGTTGGTTCTGGGCTAACTCCAAACGATGAGGTAAAGGCTGAGCTTGCTAAAGTTCATCAACACTTCCGTACTCAGGTCGATTACACAAAAGATACTACGGTTGGAGATATGACGATCAATGATTATGCGCTTGCACTATCCAAAGGTGAGATAGCAGCTAAGCCAACTGATCAGACATCCACAGCTCCAGATGGTACTACTCCAGATACAACAGCGGCTACTTCACCTGATGCGATCAAGCCTGCAGATGCTGCAACTATCGAGGCGATACAAGATACAGAGATCAAAGCAGCAGCGTCAGAGGTAGAGAAGAACGTCCTAGCACCGATAAGACTTGAACTCAATATCAATACATTTAATAAAGCTCTTTCTTACGCTGAAGCACAGGGATTTGATACCACATATGCCCGTGAGCTGTATCAGAATATAGGTACGGCTGAAGCTGCGTATCAAGAGGCTCTCAAAAAGCCAGATCTCACTGCGGAAGAATACAAGGAAGCACTACAGACCCTGGTTGCGAGCTATCATGCATTAGGAGAAGAGCTTGGTCACCTCAAGTCGGAGAAGACAGATACGATACCGGAGTTTCTTACGAACTATACAACCAAGATGATGGGCATCTTGAATGACGGTTGGAAGTTGATCCCTCTTCGTGCTTATCCTATCTTACAATCAATCAAGATTGCTTCTAAAGGGATTGGTAAAGTAGGTAAAGGTATAACAGCGATTCCAAAGGCAGTGGGTGGGATGAACAAGGAGACTCGTGTCTGGGGTAATGAGATGTATGATGCTAAGACACATACTGAAGATCCTGATATCAAGAAGCGAGATGACCTTGCAAAGAAAACAGAGCCACTGACGGATGTAGAAAAGAAACAGGTCGCAATTGGTGATGCAAAGGAAAAGTATTACCAGACGCTCAAGCAGAATGCTAAGAATCCAGATGCTATCAAGAAAGCATTACTTGCCGTTCGTGAAACAGAGGCTGAACATGCAGCAGCAAAGCTAAACGACCCCGATCGTCTCAAGTCTGCGAAGTTGGATGCGGGAGCTCTAGATCCAAAGGATATTGATAGATCTACCGGTGCGAACAAGGCAGATGTCCAAAAGCGCGAGATGCTCAAAAAGATTGATCACGACCTGGGTCTCTTTGATGATGTAAATAAAAAGTATCATGAGCTTGATAAACTCTATGATCAGCGTCTCAACGAGCTTGTGAAAGACATTGATGGTGTGGCGAAAGACAAGAACGTATCTGAAACCAACAAAAAGCTCAAGCTGGATAATCTAAAGACTACGCTCGCGGAAGTTACAACCAAGCGGTTTGGCGCAGGTAGTACGTTTATAGACAACCTGGGCTTTATGGCAAAGAAACATAGAGATGTTATTGAAGCAAACCCAAAGTATCAGGTGAAGATCAAAGATTGGATGTCACAGTTGACCGAGCGTAAATCAAATATCGTCAAAGAGCTGGTTGGTGGCGGGCAGAAGCTTACTCAACATATGGATAATCTCAAGATACCGATGGTCAAAGGAAATATTCTTTTCTTGGGTATTGGCTTAGCTCAGGCATTGGCAAGTTCTCATCAGCATGACAGCAACTTTGGTATGGAGGCTGCACAGGTCGCTGCTGACATGATACCTGGCGTAGGAGTAGCCTCAGACTTCTGGACGGTTGCGACAGGTCGGGAAGCAGTCACTGGCAGAGAAGTCGGATGGACAGACAGAGGTATCCGCCTTGGCACAGGAGTACTGGGTGTTGTGACCCTTGGATTCGGAAGCACTATAGCGAAAGGTATTCTCAAGGGTGGTGCCAAGCTAACCAAAGGCGCTCTAAATCTTGCAGATAAAGCTGGAGATACTTCGAAAGCAATCAAGTATCTTAGTAAAGCAGATCCTGATGCTATCAAGGCATTGGACAAAGTTGCAGCTCTAGGCACAAAGGTTCTTGTGAAGGGTGGAGTGATGATGGTGCCTATTACAGTAGGAACTACAGCATTGTCGTTGGCACCTATGGGCTATGAGATGCTTGCAGAGTTCAGGACAAAGAAGATTCCAGATGATTTACTTAAGTATGCTGGAGACTCTGTAAAAAATCTTGTCTCTTAGTACACCCCTCTTCCTATAAGCGCGATGATGACACCAACGACGGTGGTTACAGTACCGATGATCCAGAAGCGCATCACCACGTTGTGCTCGGGCCAACCGAGGGCTTCGAAGTGATGATGGATCGGAGCTACGAGAAATACTTTTTTACCTCGTAGCTTTTTTGATGTGAGCTGTATGGCAGAAGACAGCGCTTCGATGACGAATATAAAGCCAATGATTGGGAGTACGACCACGGTGTTGGTCAGCATGGCTATCACACCTAGGGTTGCACCGAGCGAGATGGCTCCTGTGTCACCCATAAAGAACTTGGCAGGGGAGACGTTGAACCAGAGAAATGCCCCGAGCGCTCCTACGATGCAGGCGCAAAATGCAGCAAGGAAGACCTTGCCGGTTGCAAAGCAGATGATCGTATAGCCGGCAAAGGCTATCGCGAGGAGACCACCAGCAAGACCGTCGAGACCGTCGGTGATGTTTACGCTATGAGCGGTCGATATGATGACGAGGATAAAGAGTGGTATGTACCAAAGACCAAGAAATATGTCAGAGGTGGGGAGAAAAGGGAAGAGGAACTGTAGCCCGGGTATGTGGAGTGGACGAGTAGCAAAGTCGAGCTTGTAGTAAAACCACAGCGCTCCCAGAAGTGCCAAGATGGTCAGGAGGATAAATTTGGGTTTTACATTGATACCTTTTGACTTACCTATGCCTTTGATATTGAACCAGTCGTCGACTGCTCCGAGGAGTGCTGTGACGATCAGAGTAAAGAGAGGAAGCCATGTCTCACTACGCTGCAGGAGTGATCTGACCTCAGGTGCAGAAGCAGGGTCGTAGTCATAGTAACCCAGACCAAAGACAGCGAGTAGACGAGAGATGAGTACGACGAGCACGACGCTTCCCCAGATCAGGAGGCCTCCCATGGTCGGCGTACCAGTCTTGTTTTTGTGGAGCTGGTTAAAGATCTCGGCTTTTTTCCCATCGGTCGCATACTCTCTGAGTGTCTTACCGATCTTGAAGTGTATAAGTGCCCTGATAAGTGGCTTTGCGAGGACAAACGCCATGATAAAGGTGAGTGTCGCATAGCCGCAGATAAAGATGAGTTCTCGTATGTACTCCATGGATGGGTATAATAATGAATATTCACATTGGGACTATCATACTATTGAGGAGTGATTAGGCAACTTCCTTGAGTAATGTGCATGACGACGTAGAATGGAATTCGGTTACGTACATGTTACTTCGTCATTCGTCATCCCGGACAGGTTGTACTCAACCGTGATCCGGGATCCAGAAATACCAATACTATGTCTCGCAAAAACTTTTGTATCATCGATGGCTTCTCCTATCTTTACCGCTCATTTTTTGGCTTGCCTAGGATGACGAGTAGAGATGGACTTCCAACCAATGCTATCTATGGATTTTCGCGTCTCATCTTGAAGCTCAAAAAAGAGCTCGACCCGGACATGTTTGCCGTTGCGTGGGACGCTGTCGATGGTGGCGAAGAACGCACAGCCGCGTTGCTCGACTACAAGGCAAATCGAGACCCGATGCCAGAGGACTTGGGTATCCAGCTTCCGTATGTCAAAGAGCTGTTGAACGCATACCAGATACCGTGTATCGAGTTACCAGGTATCGAGGCCGATGATGTGATCGGTACCCTCAGCCGCTTGTGGGAAAAGAAAGAACACGACATCTATATCGTCTCGACGGATAAAGATCTGATGCAGCTGGTAGATGATCATGTCTGGATCTACGACACCATGAAAGACGTGAAGTACGATCGCGAAAAAGTCTATGCAAAGATGGGTGTCTATCCTGAGCAGATTGCAGATCTCTTGGGGCTGATGGGCGATGCATCGGATAACATTCCTGGGGTAAAGGGCGTAGGGCCAAAGACCGCACAGAAGCTTCTGGCCGATTTCCAAAACATGGAAGGAGTCTACGCAAATCTCGCAAACATCACCGGTAGGACAAAAGACCTCCTGATTGAGCATCGAGATGTTGCCGTAATCAGTAAAAAGCTAGCAACACTTATGACGGATCTTACCTTACCAGAGATGGATCTCGATTTTCGCCAGCCTGATTGGGACAAGCTTGAAGCATTTTGTACCCGGGTATCTTTTACTAAGCTCATGGCAGAGACGGCAACTCACTTTGGCGGAGCTTCAAAGACCACAGCTCACGTCGCAAAGCCTACAACTTCGTCAAAGCATGCTTTTGAGATCGTACAAGATGAGGAGGCATTGCGTACACTTATCAAGAATATGACAAAGGCAGGGATGTGTGCGCTGGACACAGAGACAACATCGTTGGACTCCTATGCGTGCGATCTCGTAGGCATGTCATTTGCATATGACGCAGAGCACTCATTCTATATACCTCTCAAGCACGTAACACCTGAGAGACAGCTAGACACCCAGCTGGCCCTTACGTTGCTGCGACCACTGTTTGAAGATGCAAAGATTAAAAAAATCGGTCACAACATCAAGTTCGACATGATCGTGATCAGCCGAGCGTATGATCGCTGCTTTCCTAAAGACTCACTTTTTGATGCTTCTAATATCTCATCACTTCACTGGGGTGGGATCTTTGCCGACACGATGATCGCCTCGTATCTGCTCGATCCCAATACCAGGAAACATGGTCTCAAAGAACTGTCGCAAGACTTCTTGTCGGTACATATGCCTACCTATGAGGAGACTGCAGGGGAGTACAAAGACTTTAGCTTTGTGCCACTTGCGGATGCTGCTCGCTATGCGAGTCTAGATGCTCATGCTACATGGCGTCTCTATACACTCTTGAGTGAGCGCCTCCACGAAGCAGAGCTCTATGAGTTGTTTGCAACAGTCGAGATGCCTCTTCTTTCGGTGCTTTTTATCATGGAGTATCACGGCGTCTTGATAGACGAGGCGTGGTTTCAAGAGCTCAAAGACAAGTTTCAGCATGAGCTCGCACAGCTTGAGAAAAAGATCTATCAGGAGAGCGGTGAAGAGTTTTTGATCTCATCTACGCAGCAACTATCACGTATCTTGTTTGAGAAGATGGGTATACCTCCGCTCAAAAAGACCAAGACAGGTTTTTCTACCGACAGCGAGGTTCTCGAGGAGTTGAAAGAAAAGTATGAGATCGCGGCACACTTGGTCGAGTATCGTACGCTCAACAAGCTTCTCGGTACCTACGTATTGGTATTACCGAATCTACGAAAAGAGTTTTCGGGTCGGATCCACACGTCATTCAACCAGACCATAGCAGCAACTGGCCGCCTCTCGTCCACCGATCCAAATCTTCAGAATATTCCTATCCGCACTGAGTGGGGCCGTGAGCTGCGCAGGGGATTTATCGCACAAAAGGGATACTTTTTGATGAGCGCTGATTACAGCCAGATAGAGCTGCGGCTTCTTGCTCACTTTTCCCAGGATCCTGTTCTTATTGACTGGTTTACTCATGAGCTCGATGTTCATACTATGACGGCGACGCAGATCTTTCATGTCACGGAGAGCGAGGTTAGCCCGGAGATGCGTCGTAAGGCTAAGATCGTCAACTTTGGTCTGATCTATGGCATGACACCGTTTGGCCTAGCGAAGTCGCTGGGCATCTCTCAAGGCGAGGCTCGGTCATATATCGATGCCTACTTTGAGCGGTTTCCCAATGTGCAAACATACTTTGACTCAGTGGTCGAGCATGCCAAAGAAGTCGGATACGTCTCGACGTTGTTTGGGCGCAAACGCCAGATCGTAGATATCAACAGTCGTAATCCTGCAGTATTTTCCCATGCACGTCGCGAGGCAATCAATACCCCTCTGCAGGGAAGCAACGCGGACATTATAAAAAAAGCCATGATCGATATTGATCTAGAGCTGAAGCGTAGGGGACTTGTCTCGGCCTTGATATTGCAGGTACATGATGAGCTGGTACTCGAAGTTCTAGAGTCAGAGCTCGACGAGGTCAAAGAACTCGTTAAGTCACATATGGAAGGAGCGGTGTCGTTGAGTGTGCCGCTAACGGTAGAAGTGGGCGTCGGTCTTAACTGGCTCCAAGCCCATTAGAAGACACATTGAGAAACGGCATATTTCTTCGTCGACTGCGTCGCTTACTAACTCACGTAGGACTTACTACGCTCGCTTCGTTCGCTTCTGGTCTCCTTGAACTCTACCATTTTTGAACATGTCTTTTTTATGATTCCGTCATCCCGGACAAATGAGTACTCGAATGCGATCCGGGATCCAGAAAGAAATTGATAACAAGAAATCTGCTACACCATCTCCTCTCGTACGATAAACAACTTTATGACCAGCAACGCGACTCCGATGCTGAGTGCTATATCTGCAATGTTGCACGTAAAGAACCCGTGAAGCTTGATCATGTCGATGACACTGCCATATGCGAGTCGATCGATCAGGTTGCTGATGCTGCCGCCAACGATCAATGCAAGTCCGATTATCTCCAGGATGTGCGTGGTTGTTTGTCGAAACACATGGTAGGTAAGAGCGATACTTACGAGTGCTGCGAGGATGATAGGTACGAGGGGATTCGTGGGGAGGGAGAAGGCGACCCCCGTATTTTGTACTACTTCCAGGGAGAGTACGTTTGGTATGATGCTAAAAGAACCAGCACCACCTTTTGTGAAGAGGTACTTGATGACTTGATCGAGAGCGATGGTATCGGTTATCAGGAAGCAGTAGAGAATCCGATTGCGAACTTGTTGCATAGAGTAGAGGTAATGCAGCAAGTATAGAAGCATCAGTCGGTGAGGGGAAGAGTTTTCTTGTGAGAAACTCTTTCGATATTGTGTTCGATGATAGTTCGCAAGTCATAAGGAAACTGGTAGGTTTCCAGCATGCGTACAATCGCTGCAAAGACTCCCCACTCGCTCAAGTGGTGGATGATAAAAGCATCTCCCTGTTCTTCTCGTGGGTCATAGTTCTCGATCTCACTCAGTACAGCTACGCGATGGCTGATGATAGGTATCACACCAGTGACTGCGCAGAGATCTATCAGATCACGAGATATCTGCTCGCCTTCACAAATGATCAGAGCATCGAGCGCATACCATGTTTCAAGTGTGCCCAAACTCTTGATATTTTGATAGACCACATTGCTATCCCGTTTCCCTGGTTGCTCAGAGAAGATGATAAACTCTGTCATGTTGAGGGTGTGTAGACCTTCGATTGTTTTTCCCACTACGATGGAATCATCTATTGCGCCTATTACGGGGGTACGTTTTTCGAGTGTGAGCCCCCACTGAGATCCGAGTTCTTTCTTGTATTCTGACTTCAAAGTAACCAGCTCTTTTAAGCTGTCTTTTGAATTCTCAAACACGGATCTGGGTATTGAGGGAAGTAGCACCTTTTTTGAGTCTTAAGGGTATCATGTAATTCTACCTCATCGTCATCCACGATACAAATATAGGGTACATAATATACTCTATGATAGCTGAATAGGTGATATAATGACACCTGGAAAGCTAAGTATGAAAGCCACATAGTACAAATTGTGTTCAGATATTGCTATCACTATATTTTTTGAGCAAATTAATTGTCAAAGCCTAGCCGGTGTACTATACTCCACCACGTCACTCGATATCTGCTTCCACCTGATTAAACTCTCTGGAGCATCTGATATCGACGTAGCTTTAGTTTACAATACTAACCTTCTCAAGCGATGGCTAAAGAACGACTCATTGCAGCAATTGATATTGGCAATTCACGGATCCGGACGGTTGTGGGTAGTATAGATGAAGCAAAGAAGATTCCCTCTATCTTAAGTGTAGGTGTTGCACCGACATTTGGCTTGCGAAAGGGACAGGTAATCGACGTAGAGGAGACCATACAATCTATCTCTCAGGCGCTTGAGGAGGCAGAGCGTATTTCTGGTGAGCCTATCCATCGTGTTACTGTCGGTATCAGCGGTTCACATATAGAGTCGTTTGATGCTCGTGGTGTCGTAGCTGTTTCTGGTGAAGAGATCGGCGATGGTGATCTTGAGCGCGTGCTTGAGACGGCACAAGCAATCTCGATCCCAAACAACTACAAGGTTCTCAAGATCATCCCAAAGAGCTTTACGATCGATGGTCAGCGTGGTATTCGCTATCCTGTCGGTATGGTAGGCAAGAAGCTTGAAGTTGAAGCACATATTATTTGCGGTCTTGTACCGGCTTTGAAGAATATCGAGAAGTGTGTGTACGAGGCGGGTGTTGATATCGATGATATTCTTCCTGCGATCCTCGCTCCTGGCGAGGCTGTACTTACCAAGCGTCAGAAAGAGCTCGGTGTTGTCGTCATCGATATTGGTTCGGGAGGTACCAACGTTGCTGTCTATGAAGAGGGCACGTTGCTCTATTCTACCGTAATACCTGTGGGTGGTGAAAATGTGACCAATGATATTGCGATCGGACTTCGCACCTCGCTTGATATCGCCGAGAAGCTCAAGATCGAGTATGGTACGCTCTACATCGATGAGGTACGAGACAAAGATGAAGTAGATCTGAGCCTGTTTAGTAAGCAAGATGCTCAACGTATATCAAAGAAGCACTTGGTTGAAGTCATCATGGCTCGCTACGATGAGATCTTTTACCTGATCAAACAAGAGCTCAAGAAGATCGGAAGAGATGGCATGCTTCCAGCCGGTGTGATCTTGGTCGGAGGAGGAGCAAAGGTGATGGGTTCTGTCGATCTGGCACGCAACATACTCAACCTACCGGTGCAGCTTGGTTTTCCTATGGACACCAATCAGGTTGTCGACAAGCTCGATGATCCATCATTTGCCACCGTTTGCGGAGTTCTCCTCTGGGCAAGTCGGCATGATGGGGGTGGGTATGGATTCAGTTTCAGAGGACTAAATCTCAACCTAAATATCGGTAAGAACTTGACTAAAGCGAAAGATTGGGTAAAAAGTCTGTTGCCATAATCACTATGAAGCAGTCGGGAAGCACCACGTTTTGTAACTAATGTAAGAGACATATGACATCAACAATTCAACAACTTATGGGACAAAAAGATCATGCGGGTGATCTGTACCAAAAAAAGCGAGCCCTCGAGGTTATGCCTGACATTCATCCAACAGCAAATATTATCGTTGTTGGTGTCGGTGGCGGCGGTGGCAACGCGGTGAACAACATGATCGCCTCTGGACTAGAAGGTGTACAGTTTGTTACCGTAAATACTGATGCTCAAGATCTCTTTCATAGCAATGCATCACGCAAGATCAATATCGGTAAGAATATCACACGCGGACTAGGTGCTGGTGCCAATCCAGAGATTGGGGCAAAAGCTGCCGAAGAAAGTGAAGATGAGATCCGTTCAGCGCTCGAAGGTGCTGATATGGTATTTATTACCGGAGGACTTGGTGGTGGTACATGTAGTGGTGCTGCTCCTGTCGTTGCAAAGATTGCGAAAGAGCTCGGAGCTCTCACGGTTGCGGTTGTTACCCGACCATTTGCTTTCGAAGGACAAAAGCGAGCACTTCAGGCGCGCCAAGCTCTGGAGGAGCTCAGAACAAATGTCGATACATTGATCACGATCCCAAATGACAAGATCCTGCAGATCATCGACAAGAAGACTTCGGTCAACGATGCATTCTCTATCGTCGATGAGGTTCTTAGGCAGGGTGTTCAAGGCATCTCCGATCTGATCGTTGTCCACGGTACGATCAACGTAGACTTTGCGGATGTGAAGTCTGTTATGTACAATTCTGGTTCTGCGCTCATGGGTATCGGATTTGGTAGCGGTGAGAATCGATCTGTCGAAGCTGCTCGCGCTGCTATCGACAGTCCACTTCTCGAGCTTTCTATAGGTGGTGCCAAGGGACTTCTTTTCAACATCACGGGTGGTACAGATCTTGCTATGCATGAGGTAGAGGAGGCTGCAAATATCATTACCGAGGCAGTTGATCCTGAGTGTAATATCATCTTTGGTACGGTTATCAACGAGTCGTATACAGGAGAGATCAAGATCACAGTTATTGCTACAGGGTTTGATGAAGAGTCAAACCGTGACGCAGTGCACAAGTCAGGAAAGTCTTTTGTACAAAAAAGCATCGCTGGTAACTTTCCTCGTGTAAGTGCCATGATGTCATCACACATGGTTGCACCAGTCGGCAACAATGCTCCCCAGCAACAACAACAGCAGCAGCCTCAGCCAGTTATGAGTAATGCGCCGGCTATGCAAGGAGTATCATCTCAAGGAATGCCACAAAAGATGGG
>CAYGIM010000006.1:0-17043 GCA_964349895.1 uncultured Candidatus Peribacteria bacterium
GCTTAGGCGAGCTCAATGCAAACAACAGTGTTGCCCTATGGACACGCTACTACTGGGAGTCGCAGATACAAAAGATATTGAATGATGAACCGTATCACCCCGCAACACTCGAGATCGACCTTACGACATTTTGCGACTCTGGATGCTTCTTTTGCAAAGAAGGCCTAGAGAAAAAAGCCATCACATACCCATACGAGAAACTAGAACAAGACCTCCTGTCCTATAAAGATATTCCTGAGACCTCCATGGTCATCTTTTCTGGTGGCGGCGAGCCTACAGCGAGTAAGTACTTTGCAAAAGCCATGGAGATTGCACATCTCCTCGGATACCAGATCTATGTCAGTACACATGGTGGAAGGATAGGGACCAGGTCACTCCCCCATGATGTCTTCACCAAGAACGCTACAATTCTCAAGGTAAGTATCGGAGCGGCCAGTCACAAGGTCTACAACGAGATACACAATAGTGGTAAGGAGGTACAGGAGCGAGCCCTCTACTCAGTTGATTACATATTTGATCAGATAAAGGTCATCTCAGAAACCAGAAGAAGCGTCACCTCTCTAGGTGTCACGGTAAAGTTGCCAAGAATCTTTGCAGCTATGACAGTGAGTCCTCTCAACCAGCGAGAAGTTATCATGATGACCGAGAAAGCTATCGCTGCGGGCGTAGACACACTATTGTTTCGTCCATTGATCACCACTGACACAAACTTACTACGCATCGATCAGGGGATCGATCAGATGAGATACGTAAAAGAACACTACAAAGATCAGATAGAGATCCTGACGTTCAATCACCGTCTGGATTATGGATTCAAAACGGAAGATCACTTTACCGAGTGTTTCAGTCACCCAGTCGTGAGTCCTGGTGGGCCAGACGGGCAAGGCAGTATCACGCCGTGTGTATTTAGGCGTGGCAATCGGCCAGACAATTACTGGTTATCAGCGGGTGATCCAAAAACACAGGACCTGAAGACACTGGTCGAAAGTCCTGAGTATCTCACAAGCGTACAAACACAAAATGAGCATCTTCACAGCGACTGCAGTAAGCGCTGTCCTCGCTGTAGAAAAGTCCCAAACAACATCTACATGGATATTCTCAAGCAAGCCTCGGAGACTGAACGAGAAAAGATACGAGAGATTATCCTAGATCTCTATCCACAAAACCCTACAGGAGAGTTGATACATGGACTGCATTAGTATGTGTATGTCATTGCAAGCTACTGGCTAGGCGGATGGTGATCCAGTATTGAAACAAACCATAATCACCAAGCCATGGCATTACATCTCCTGGATCCTCGATCGGTGTCGAGGATGACAGGAAGATCTACTTTGCATCGTTACCCCTACGACTGAGGAACTGTGAGATATGCAGATATGTCATAGTGCGCCTGGAACCAAGCCCAGCGAGACATATCGACGTTATTTGTAGTCAAACACGTAGCAGCCATGTCTTTGATAAACGCATCCATGACGTCATCACTGGTATACTTCGCTGTCAACTCATCCACCTCTGCCTCTGTGTATCCCGCGGGTAGCAGGAAGCTACTTACCCACTGATCATGCAGCTCTGTATCTGTCATCTTGTCTTTCAAGCGGCCGTACAAACAACTCGTATAGCCGATAAGCGTACCATACTCGAGTCGCTCCATCATATAAAGCTTTACACGATAGATCATCTCGGCGACCTCTTTGCGTGTCATGTTCCCCGCTGGCTTATAGTAAAAGCCTTTCGCATCCTCATACACATGCTGTCCATCGAGGAGCTCTTTTGCAATAGCAAAACCTAGGTAACCTATATACCAAGCATTGAGCTGGGCATCAGCAGGGGCGTCCATCTTCTTCTCAGCTTCCGTAGGAGTCGGCCAATAGTCATCCGGCATCATAGCATTCAAGACGATTTTGATAGCCTCGACACGATTCACCTGCCCCGCGGGGCGAAAGGTGCCGTCTGGGTAGCCACTCACCCAGCCTTTCTCTTTGGCATAACATACATATGGCGCATACCACTCGGTGCTTACATCGGGAAAACAATTTTTATAGGATGAGAGGTCTTGTGATCTATCTATCATCACCACAATCATCTTGGTCAGCTCAGCACGGTTGATACTATTGTTTGGTTTAAAGGTACCGTCTTGATATCCTTTGATCACGTTATCATTGATCAGAAGCTCAACTGCAGCATAGTTTTTATGTGATGCAGCAACATCCGGAAACACTGACGGTGCTGACATGTACGTATCAGTAATCTTGGCACGAATCGTCTTTGCCTCCGCAAGCGTAGGAACGACCAAGAGAGACATCACGAGAACGATGAGAAGCTTTTTCATAGTTCGAAGATAGAAAGATAAAATCACACTAACATCACACTAGCACCGTTGATTGATTCCTCAAACAATTACCCAGGTAGGTATCACAAAAGAAGAGTGAGTAGGATGGCTACTCGCTCTTCTTGAATTCAATCCTATCTAGATTTCTCTTTATTCTTTATCCGCAAACACTACCAATCGCTCAGCGTATTGATTGGTAATCTTGTCCCATGCCCCAGAACATGTGATCAAGTTCAAGTGAGCCTTGCCATCTGATGAGCTAAACACATCTGTTGTATCTGCTGAAGCATCATACTTTTTGATCTCACGAACGATAAACGTAATACGAGCCCCTTTGTCATCTACCACACTCACCTTGTCACCTACTTTGACATTGTGGAGATTTGAAAATGCTCCGGCAACACCATTGAACCAGTTGAGATGACCTGCAATCACAGCACTTCCAGCCTCTCCTGGACGAGGACCAGACATATACCATGCAGCATGGAGTGGATCTCGAGGAATGTCCATCGAGCCACCTGCCGCCAAGCCAACTCTCTCGATCTGAGCATCAACAGCAATACTCGAGATCTTGAGACTCATAGGTTCGCCAACTCCCGCAGCGACCGTAGTAGTACTGGAAGACTTTGCGCCAAACATCGCATGCCATGCCAGAAAGTTTGGATTGGAACCATGTCCCGTCTTTGGTAATGTCGGTGTAACCGTAGGTACGGGAGGCGTAGGTGCTGCAGGGACAAGAGGAGGGGCACTAGGTACTACAACCGTAACTAGGGCGAAATCTCGTACTACGATACCATTGGCTTCACCTATAGCTATTGCTGTATTTGTCGTAGTAGTAGAAAGATTTGTCCGACATGTGTATGTCCATGTTTCTGTAGTATCAAGCTGATTATCAGTATCAAGGTCACCAGAAATATAATTCATCGGGCCACACTTATCATCTGTAAGACGTACGTTGTTGAGTGCTACTGTTCCTGGATTACTAATCTTCTCTGTATAGGTAACCATACCGCCTGTCCAAGGTAATGTCAGAGGACTAGGAACTTTGGTCACATGGATGAGTGGCGGCACGATAGGTACTCCTACGACAACTGTTGCGCTTGCAATATCTGTAGCGCTCAGTCCATTGGCCCAACCAGTTGCTACAACCGTGTTGGTATGAGTAGCAGCCAGGGTCGTACTACATCTATACACCCACGTCTCATCCAACTCTAGCCGAGCGTTTGCATTGGCATCGCCAGAGAACAGAACGATCGGGCTACATGTATCCCCAACCATAGTGATATTTGTCACAGGTACCGTTCCAATATTTCTAAGAGTATAGGTATAGTTCACAAGACCAGGCCCTACAGGCAAGGAGAGAGGACTCGGTACTTTCACCACATCGATAATCGGAGGAACCGGTGGCAATGCTACCGGAACGCCAATATCATTATTGGTAACAATACAGATCTTGACGTCGTTGGGGCTCAGACTTACTTGGCCACTTGCATTACAATCACCGGAGAATGTCTGAGTGTACTGAGGAGTGGTAGTCTCCGTGACCGTATACATATCAGCTGCGTAGTACGTCCCACCTACACCAGATGCTACAGCCGTACCATTTACAAAAAGCGGGAAATCAGCGACTGTCTTCGTTCCACCGTTGTCATTTACGACTGTTTTGACAACCGTGATAGTTCCCAAGTGTCCACCACCAGATGCTGCACTAGCACACGTAGATCTGACAACGTTGGTGTTATTGAGCGTAACAGCTGCATTTCGAGCCAGCAGTCTACCATTTACTGTCGAGCCGCCATTATCTGTAATGGCGGTAAGCGCCATGATGTTACCTTTGAAGTTAGACGTTGTACCGAGTGTTGCAGAACTACCCACTTGCCAAAAGACATTACACGCTTGTGCACCATTGGTAAGAATCACACTACTCGCCGCAGCTGTCGTAAGTGTAGTTGCTGTCTTAAATATAAATACAGCACTAGGATCACCCTGTGCATCAAGCGTCAGTGTACCCGTGACAGCAAATGTACCTGCAGCAGAGTTATATGTGCCGGCTGTTTTGGTGGTCCCACCAAGCTCTGTAGGTACCGTAGTAACAGGCACTTGTCCCGCAGCATTGGTATAGGCTGTGACCAGATCTGCTTTAGCAGCTGTCAGGAGTGCAGGATTGTTTACCGAGCCACCTGGGCCAGCTGCATCCACAGCATATATCGTACCCGTCACCTCTGCAGATGTGATGCCTATTGCAGCACCGGTTGTAGGGCTCAGTCCTACATCTCCGACAACAACGGACGGAGTTGTGTCAGTGATACCTGAGCCTGCAAGTACAGCAAAGTTATCTGCAGTACCCCAGGCTGACAAATGTCGCCGCTTGCGCACTACTTGATGCAGTGAGGCCAATAGCAAAAGAAATAGCTAGGGCCAAAACCACTGCTACTAATGGATTCTTACGAAATATTTTCATAATACAGACCCGGCTAATGAATTACTAATTTACAGCCTACCCCCGCTAGAGCTTGTTGGCAATGCACTACGCTTTCTTATCTTTCATATATTTTGAACGTATTTGTTGAACACGCTCAATTAATATACTTGATTATGCGTTCCTACATTGAGAAGCAATACCACTACATACCCATCAAACTCTTCGAAGATAATTCGCAAGTCGCTACGAACAGATATAGATCTTTTTCCAACCATATCTCCTTTTAACTCGTGATTCTTGAGTCTTTGATCAAAAGGATTCTTTTCAAAAAGGATGAGTGTCTCCTCGACCTTGATTCTATCTTTGGCAGATAGTAACGAAATCCGCTTGAGAAACCTCTTATGGTAAACCAGTTTCATTTCACAGTCTTTAAATATGCTAAGGCTTCTTTAATCTCCATAGGCTTAGTAATATTCTTACCCTTCTTAGCCTCGGCTGATGCCTGAAGTATCTCCCTCTCCTCTTCCAGAGTTAAACCATTCTCTGTAACAATCTTCAAAGGAATCCCTTTGTGAATAATTATCTGCATAAGATATACCTTTATGGCAGATGTAAGATCCAATCCAAGATCATCAAGAATCTTCTGGACCTTATGCTTTGTTTTCTCGTCAATGCGTATCTGTATCTGACTCATACTATTTCCTGTGTTAATTCTGTATGCATTATATAATTAGCGTAATTACATTGTCAATACATCAACAATACCTCCTTTTTCGTGCCGCCCCCAGTGGGTTCGATCCCCACCACAGCACAAAATCATCACCCTTTTAGGGTAATGCTTTTCCGCTGGAGCGGGTGATGGGAATCGAACCCACCTCCTCAGCTTGGAAGGCTGATATAATTAGCCACTATACGACACCCGCATGTGTAATCCGTACCTAACAAATATAATGAAAAGCCGGTTTGTAGCAAGAAAAAGGGGCCGTAACCAGTACGAACCCCCAATTGTGCACAGAAGCAGGCAGATTGTCATTTAGCTGGAAAGGAAGTCAGGATATCCCCCTTCGTTCAGAATGTTGATCAGCTCATCCATGCTAACGCCTGAGCGCTCAGCCATCTCAGCAAGATAACACTCTGACAGATGCGGGGATGATCCGCTAGGACGGCTAACGCCAAGAACCACCAGTTTGACCATCTCGGCTTCAGGTTGACCGAAGACTTGAATCTCATCTGCAGTCGGCAGGATAATCCCACCAAACTGATTGTTACTGCTCATATGTTCTCCAATCTATTCTATAGTTGTTTGTATTTCAGAGGACCCCAATATACTCATAATTCGTGATCCTGTCAATCCCCGAAGCAATTGAATGGCTTTCTTAAGTCACATAAGGACACAAAAAAGTATCAGGCGGCCAATCTGGCGCGCCTGATGTGGGTTGAGCCCGAAGGCTCAAAAGTTGGTAGTTCCCTCCCCATAGTGATCGCCGGCATAATCGTCAAAGCCACCATAGGCTTCGCGGCTGCCTTCTTGCGGCGAGAGGATGTGGGTGTTGTTGGAGCTTTTGGTGTCCATACCGGAACCGAGGGTATAGCCGCTCAACTCCTCAGGACCGCCTGCATTCACTTCAACAGTATCAGTGCCTTTCGGCTCATCTTTCGGAAATCCCATATCGTTTCGTCTCCTTTTTGAACTTGATTAGGGTGTGTCGAATATACTTAAAAGCAAGCCATAATGCAACTCAATATATCTAAACGCGGCTTAGTACTCTGCTGTCCCACGTAGCCAAATCGAATTCCCCTCTTTCTATAGCAGTATGTACTTTGTGCCGATAGTCTAACATCAAATCAATACACTCTTCTACCGTACGGTTTGATGTATCCAGATACATCGTGTCTTTAGTAAGCCTAAGAGGCTGCACCGCTCTATTCTTATCTTTAAAGTCTCGGTCTTCCAGATTGGCCATTATGGACTCAAGCGAAGGCTCTACACCAAACCGTTCCGTCAGATCCTTCACACGCCGAGCTGTACGTACCTGGATATCTGCGTCCAGATAATACTTCACAGGCGCTTCTTTAAATGTATGACTTGTCATCTGCCTCCCCTCTACAACAAGACTATTTCTCGAAGCAAATTGTTGAACAAGCTCGTTGATGTAGTCCAAAACGCCAGCTCTTGGTGCTACATTTGCCACCTCAGAACTCACCATGGATGTTCTGATCTCGTCACCCACCTTGAGGTCACGGATATAGAGTGCACCATCTGGCTCACGATATTCAAGACCAATCTTGCGGAGGCTATCTACATCATCCAGGTCTTCATCCTTGATCCATCCTGCTTGTAGTGCCCATGTCACTGCGCGAAAACCACTACCAGAATCTATATGAGGGTAATCCAACTCTTTGCTCAGTCTTCCTGCGTCAGTCCCTTTACCTGAAGCTGCAGTACCATCAACCGGCAAGACCTCATATTTGCCTCTACTTAATGTATCAACACTCATACGTATCCTTAATTAAAATACAGACACTGCAAATCCGCTCCCACACAGATGCCGGGTAAGATTTTACTGCGTATCCTTATTTGCTCAAGAGGAAGTTCGCACCAAACAAGCTTAGTACGCCCCTACAAACTCTGCGGCCATCAGGTGAAAGTGTAGATATGTCGTGTCCTGGTATCCTGGACCGTTGGAGATCACTCGATACTTCTTGAGCTGGTACTTCTCGATCAAGTACGACATGATACCAAAGACCTCTTCGAGGTAGACCATGTCATCCGTCCCTACATCACCTAGATGTAAGATGTCTTTCTTGGGAAAAATCACCACATGAAACGGTCGCTCAGGATTTGGATGCTTCACCGCTATCGCGTGCTTGGTCTCGTACACGACGCTTGGTAGCAATGAGGAAGGTAGTTTCTGTATACCGATCGAGGTGAGAAGTCCGATGATATCTTTGGGATCAAAGCATCCCGTCTCACAGCGGTCTATAGCTATGATAGAGCGCAGCTTTACGCCACTAAAAAGATACGCACCACAACTAAAGCCGACGACAAATACGAGTATGCCTACGATAACTGACCTAAATCTCATGCGATGAGTATCAAAAAAAAGCTACATGGTAAGTGTAGCAGATTCTTGATTATTCGGAAGAAGGGAAGCACGCAATCTATATCCGTCATTCCGGACAAGACAGTACTCTGTCGCGATCCGGAATCCAGAAAAAACAAACCCACCAACCTCCCTTATCATGGAGGCTCCATATTAGTCCCCCTGATAAGGGGGATACAGGGGGTTGAATGAAAGAACTATTTAATGGATTCCCGATGGGTACTCGGGAATGACAGATCCTATTTCTCTTCAAAGTGAATCCTATCTTTTGAGAGATCTAAGATTGCTCAAAGTCTATGAAGTACAAGGCAGCAAGGATGAGACGAGTGAGATGTAGTGCTGCTACATCGAGCGAGCGAAGACGAAGCTAACGAAGTAATTCGCGGACTTTCAGCGATCTTAAGAAGGCTTAGAACAAGTCCTCAGGCAAATCCTTCCGACTTCTACTACCCCCACCTCCTCCGTACCCACCAGACGAACGGCCTAGTGAAGGACGAGACGATGCACCATCACGGCGACTACTATGTCCTCCTCGGCTCGGTGGTCTACGATCACCGCCTCGATCAAATGATCTCTCGGGTGCATGAGACGCAGGGAAGAGATGCGCAACGCCTTGGTCTACCTCTACCGTAGTATAATCGTCACGGATCAAGATCCGACCAATCTCTACATCACGTCGGTTGGTCACGCTACGCACGTAGTCAAAGACATCTTTTGGCTTGAACTCGTCGCGACGTCCTTTCTGGATCTTGATCGTAGCCAGATCTCCCTTGCTACCAAAGTCGCGAGGACCTCGGTCTCGTGGCCCGCGCTCGTAGCGCCCACCACCAGATGATGGAGACGATGGACCGTATGCAGTGTTGAGAACTTGGATATCTGGGGCTTTGGAATAATGTTCAAAGAACTTCACGAACTCATACGTTAAGATCTTTTTGAGCAATGTATCTCGGTCCATCTGCTCAAATCCCTCAGGAAGTTGTGCGATAAAGGGTGAGATCATCTCATCATTGGGCGTGATCGTCAGAAGCTTTTGCATAAAAAATGCGAGCTGGCTCTTACAGATATCCTCTCCACGTGGAAGTTTTCCTTCTACAAATGGTTGGCCGATAGTACGCTCAAGCATCTTGAGCTTGCCCTTTTCTTTGAGATGCAAGATCAAGTACGAATTTCCTGACTCACCGGCACGACCCGTACGACCACTACGATGGATATAGCTCTCGATCTTCTCTGGCACACCATAGTGGATCACATGAGTAAGCTTCTCGACATCGATACCACGCGCAGCCACGTCGGTAGCAACTAGGATCTGTATATGCTTATCCTTGAAGCTCTTCATCACAGATGTTCGCTGATCTTGAGAGATATCACCATGAAGTACATCAGTGTTGTATCCAAACTGCATCAGCTGGTCAGCAACTTCCTGTGTCTCACGCTTGGTCGAGCAAAAGACGATACCGTACATATCTGGATGCGAGTCGATCAGACGGCGCAGGACCTCAAAGCGATCCCGAGCGTGCACCAAGAAGTAGGTATGGTTGATCTGTGAGCGCTGCTCCTCAGTCACCGCGATCTTGATCTCGTGTGGAGACTTCATGTAGCGATCAGCAATCCTGCGCACATCCGAAGGCATGGTAGCAGAGAACAAAAGGATCTGCTTGGTCGTAGGTGTCGCAGCAAGGATCGAGTTGATGTCTGGCAAGAATCCCATATTGAGCATCTCATCTGCCTCGTCGAGTACGAGCCACTGCATCTGAGAGAAGTTAAACACTCCTCGCTCGAGAAGATCCAAGAGTCGACCTGGCGTACCGACGATGATCTGTGCACCTCGCTTGATGTCGCGGATCTGGAGCCCAGAAGAAGCACCACCGAAAACGGTCGCGATCTTTACATTTTTCATCTCAGATGCGAACTCTTTGATATCTGCAGCGATCTGGAGACATAGCTCGCGGGTTGGGCAGATGACGAGAGCCTGTATCTGTGAGCTGGCAGTATCTAGCTTCTGAAGGATTGGCAGACTAAATGCTGCCGTCTTTCCGGTACCCGTACGAGCAAGTGCGATCAGATCGTTCTGATTCTGGAGTACATAGGGAATACTCTCTGCTTGCACAGGAGTAGGAGTGGTAAAGCCCTGTTTCGTAAGTGAAGCCTCAAGCTCCGGGCGTAAACCAAAAGAAGTAAACGTAGTTGTCATAAAAAAACTGTAATGATAAGCGCTGTCTCAAGCACCGAGGCAGCCTCACTACAGTTTCGTGTGTCCCACTTGTACACGTACTCTCGAGGATTATCCCAATGCCAGTCTTCGATGTCTAGGCGTACCCAAACTCGAGGAGAGCAAAATAAATTCAAGGACACTATACTCGATATTGTACACCAATGCAAATCCGGGTTCTAGACTGTGCTTATCAAGCAACAGCACCAGTATTATCTTCTCTGTCATCCCCGAGTACCCATCGGGGATCCAGTTCGATATATGTTTTGTTAAGGTTTCTTTTTACTTTTCTCTCCAGATGGATCCCCGATCAACTTCCTTTTTAACATAGTTGACTAGTCGAGGATGACGGAATCACATAGTTGCCACCTTCCATACCGCTTCAAAGACCTGACGCTGGCTACGAGCGAAGTTTTCATCATGTATCTCGATCAGATAAAACGGTCGTTTGCGCGTATTGATCAGAATCGTATAGTCCCCATTGATCCATGTATTGTAGGTAATCTCATCCACACCATGCCAGAAGTGGATATTTCTGCGTGCATCAAACTTCGTCTTCATCACGTTCTTCTCAAAGTCAGACTCGTTGGTCAGCAACCGCAGATTGACCTTCTTGGTGGAGGCCTGCTTCCAGTACCAGCCAATCCACTCGTGATAGATCTCGGTAAACGTATAGTCGAGAAAGCCCACATACTCGGTGTTCGTCTCGTGGATCGAGTCATTCCAGACAGGAGTGCGCACCTTTAAGTAGTTCTCCAGCTGGTCTTGGTGGATGAACTGAACCTTGGGAACTATGATCTCGGCATTCTTGAGCTCCTGACCTAGCTCAGTGATCAATCGCTCGACCTGAGCTTCTTTTTGTCGGAGCTCTCGTTCATAGGGAGACAAAAAGGCTCTGAGGCTCTCCGGGCTCAAGCGCACATACGTGTGCTTTTTGGCTGCGATATCCTCACCTACCAAACCAAAACGGACCAAGTCTTTTCCCACAGCATAGACCGTAGTTCTTTTGATCCCGGTCAAGCTCGCAACCTCGGCAGCGGTGATACTCCCCGCTCGAAGAATAGCTTCAAAGACCAGCACCTCTTTCTCTCCTAAACCAAGTTCTTTCAATAGCTGCTTGTACATTTTGTCAAAATATTATCAACACTTTGATTCATTATAGCAAACGCGCGTTTACTTGTGTCAACAAATCATTAAAAAGAAACATGTAACATATCTATAAAACAACAATACAATATGTCCATCGATCAAAACGAGCCTAATTCATGGCAAGGAAGGATGCTTCACCGCCAAGAGAGAGGTACGGACCAAGCACTCAGATACGTCGTCGCTCCCGCTCACTATCAAGCAATACGAAACGTCGTCACACAAACCATCTCAAAAGTAGAGATGCTCGATATCGGCGCCGGGTCATGCAGCCTCCTCCAAGACATCATCCAAGGCAATCCCCTCCTCTCTCCTGAGACAGAAACAAACCTACGCGAGATTCGCGACCATCTAAAGCAAGCAGTCTGCATAGAAAAAGAAGAAGAGCTTCTGCAAGCAAGTCAGCTCAAAGAATCAGCAAGCATCGCTCACATCCTCCATACATGCAGCGAGAATGAGAGCCTCCCCATGATGACACAGAGCTGCGACCTCGCCGTATCGAGAAACTTCCTCATGCACCTGTCTGTCACTGAGCTAGAACAACACGCGGCAGAGATTTACCGCATCTTGCGCCCAGGAGGGCACTACGTATTTGCCATCACCAACCCTGCTTATGAGATCAAAAAGGTAGGACGCCCTCTCGCCGAAGATGAAGCATATCTCTACCCCTGCGACAAAGGTCAGTACGGTTTTGCACAGCATTACAAATCCACTGAAACCATCGAAGGAATACTCACTCAGCATCTCGAACTCAAAAACGTCACACCTTGCATGCCCGTCAGCGATGTGCTGAGAGCAACTCACCCTCACTACTACGATCCGAGCTGCCCCATAGCTCTCATATATACATATAAGAAAAACTAATCTATGAATACCTATACACACAAAGAATCACCCTCCGCATACATCGCTTGCTTTGGAAAGTCTACCGTACCAAAACACGAAGCATCCTATCACATAGCGACCAAGATCGCCGAAACACTTGTAGAGAATGGCCTAGGTTTACTTCATGGAGGTTACAGTGGAGGCCTGATGGAAGCCGTCGACACGGCTGCAGTACGCCGGGCTCGTGAGCTCGGATCCAGCAAACCCGAATCTTGGGCAGTCGGCCTACCCATTGCATGCTTTGAAGAAGGCTGGGGAATTACTGAGCATGGGACCAGACTTACCCCAGTGCTATCTATCGAGGATCGACTCACCGAGTTCTGCACACGCTCGAGTGGAACTATCGTACTTCCCTACGGAGGCCTCGGCACCATGCACGAGCTCCTCCATGTCATCACTCGTGCGAAATACTTTCCCGAAAGCAGAAAGCCTCTGATTCTTTTTGGTCAGCACTGGGAAAGCTCTCTGGACGCAATGTTAGGAGGTATTGAGAGCAAAGATACAACCCGATCATTTCCCTGGATCAAAACTGTTACCACGATCGATGAGTGCATGAGTGCCATACAAGATATGGCACAAGAGATCTTGGGATAACAGTAGACACAGCAAAAGCTACGCAAATACGCGTAGTTTTTGCTGTGTCGAGAATAATGTGCACACGAGTAAACAACTGATTCTTGACGCTGTCTAGAGGTGGAGTACCCTACCCTGTAACTCAGATGATTGAAAATTAGTTACCAAACACACAAAAAACGAGAAAGAAGGCACACGTATATGGGAGTTACTCTCACGGTCAAAAGACCCTCGATCATTCAGTTCTTTTTGTCTATGGCAAACCCTGAACAGGTTTTGTCGTATCTCCAAGGAGAGCTAACAGATGAAGAAAAGAATATCTTTGTAAAGTTTGTGAAACTTTTGAAAGACTACGGAAAGTTTCCCACAGATGAAAAGAAAGACTTCAATAACTACCATCAAGCTGCGGGACTAATCAACAGCCATGCAGATCGAGATAAAGTAAAAAAGCTCGTCGGTGAGCTTCAAAAACTCGCCGAATACATGCTAGGCGACGAAGCCAAGCAAAAAAGCATGAGAACCGCCAACACCCCCTTCGACAGGCTCATCGAGCCCTACAAAAAAGGGATCATCCTTCCGCCAGGCATGTTTGCGAAAGCAAACAAAGCCAGCAGGGAAAAACCTGCTGATCAAAAACAGACGACAGCACAAGTGCTCGGTCCTGCTTTCAACTTCTTGAGAGTAAGCCAAAGCTTCGTCAACTCGGCGGGTCCTTTTTATCATGAAGAGATAGATGCTATCGCAGCACAGATGACACCCAGCTACCAACTCAAGACTGGAGTTACCGCGCCCCACATAAGTGAACAGCTGGTTAAAGCCGGCAGCAAGCATTCAACAGAAGTCACTTCGGAAATCAAAACAAAGATGCTTCGATTTGCCTTTTGTTACTACTGTGACGAAGCTAGTCTCAAAGCTGAGTTTGGCTGCGACCAGACAGGAGCCAGATCCCTGTGCCTGACAAAAGATCATTACACAAAAGGTCTCGCGTATCTTTTGGACCTGGAAGGCAAGGCAAAAAAGGTTTATAAGTCATGGGACACAATCCTGAGAGCTGCAGAATTCAGGAACTTAATACCGCAAAGAATTGAAGAAGAAACAACTCAAAAGGAGAAAGAAGAAGTGGTAGAACAACCGTCAGCAATCAAGATCAGCATGGGGGGAAGTATGGTGCAAGACTTGGGTCTTTTCACCAAATACCCCGCATTCAACTTCTTAGCCATCAGCTCAAGTCTGATGGAAGAGATCGGCAAGACTGCTTACGCAGAGCTCAATGAGATCGTCAAACACCTCCACCCAGACTACACACTCAAAGAAAGCATCACCATTGATGAAATCGCTGATGATCTAGCAGATCAGAACAGGAAGTCTACGGCTCGCTCGGTGGAAGACACCTATGAGCTGCTTGCGGTAGCTTACTGTTACTTCTGCGATCCCGAGCGTCTCCAAGAAGACTTCGCAGTCTCCCAGCAAGACGTGAGAAACGACGCAACCAAAAAGAAAGCCTATGCCCTAGGTGTACGATTCTTGCTCAACCTCAGTGAAGTCTCAGATCGCCCCTATGAAACATGGGGCGCTATCGTCGCTGAAGCGATCAAACAGGACCTCATATGTGGCGTTTCCCCTGAAAAGCCACGCCAACCAGAAAAAACCGAAGTAGAAGCAACGACGATGAGACTACCGCAAGCAACATTTCCATCACTTGAAGTACAGGCAACTAAGATGGAACTACCGGAACCAACATCTCCATCACTTGTACTAGCTGAGCCGGAAACGGAAGTGGCGACACATGTGAATGAAGAATCAGATGCAGAGGACACGCAGACCGAACCAGAACTTACAACCAGCGAAGAAAAAACGTCTGAGTCAAAAGCATCAGACACATCATCTTCACCGGCTCCAACTATTACCATTGCACCAAACGGGAACTTCAACTTCCTGAGATGCATCCCAAAACTGTGCGGATCTGTGACAGAACACGAGCTGTACAAGATTGATATCTTGGTCCAGTACATGAATGCCGAATACATGTTTGACAAAGGCACACAAGGCTGCAAAAAGACTACCGCAATCGCAGGATTCAAGAAGCACGGCGTATACATGAACGAGTTCACGATAACTGATCTCTCTCTACCGGTACGCAGTCTCTACAGATACATCACAGAACCAAACAATAGAACTGCTATTCGTAAGAACTCTTCAATTGCACGGTTTGTGTTGATTGCGAGAGGTGATGATCAGTTTATCCAAGCATGTACAGACGCCTCGATCGAGTGTTTGAGATCACCAGCCCCAACCGATCAAAAAGAGCCTACCGTTCAAGCACTGGATCTTGCTGATAACAGCGTGAGTGAAAACAAGGTTGAGGAGAAAGTCTCGTTACCTGCTCCTCTGTCTGTAAAATCACCTGGGCCAGTGGCACCAACCGCTACCCCCGAGATCACCACCGTGAAGACTCGAAACTTCATCCGAGGTATCCAAAGTCTCTGTGACTATCTCGGGGAACCTGAGCTCCAGAAGTACGATCTCTTGGTAGCGCACATGAACTCGACGTATGAGTTTGAGACGTTTCCAAAAGATAGTCCACACAAGAAAGCAAACGTACTTGAGGCCGACCCCACAATTGCGAAGCTTCAGCTAGACTATATGACCCTCAGGCTACGCGGTCTCTACCGATACGTTACCGAGAAAGGCTCTAGGGATACTCTCCTAAAGAACCAAACTCAACGTGGTGTTATCATCGCCGCATTTAAAGATCCGACATTTGTGCAAGCATGTGCAGATCAATCTATCAATTGCATTCTGTCAAAAGCCGTGGGTGTTGAACTTGTAGAAAACTCAATGCCTACACAACAAGCACCTCCGAAAGTGGAAGTGCATACAGATGAGCCTGAGATTGGAGAAGTGGTATCAAGCTCATCTACAGAAGATTTGCCTAACACTGCAACTCCAGAACCGTCTCCGCCTGCTGAACCTACGCAAGTAATATCTGCAAGTGGCAACATCAACCTCTTCCGGCAGATCCCAACTCTTCGAGATACGTATCATGCTGATACACTCGAGCTCTACGATATCCTGATCAAGTACATGAATGCAGAATACCAGTTTGATCATGTCACGGTAGACAGCACTCTTAAACCAAAGAATGCGATAAAGGCACTCATCGATGCTGGATTCGAAACCATGGACAAGTCAGGACTGAAGACATGGAAACTGAAGATCCGAGGTCTCTATAAATACATCGTTGATCCAGACTCTCGAAAAGCCATCATGCTGAATTCAGCTCAATGTGCTGTGATAAATATGGCTATCAACGATTCACTATTTATCCATGCATGCAAAGAGCAGTCTATCGAGTGCCTGAAAGCAACTGAGCAAGTTGTAATAGTCACAGCTCAAGCAGAGGCCTCAGAAACGCCAGCGATTCCAACTCCTCCAGAACCTGTGGTAGATGACGATACGGCAGAAGACTTGGGTGAGCCGGAACCATCAATGGCAGCAACACCACAAGCAGAAAGTCCCGTTGATGCAACGACAGCCCAAGGGTTGCTCGATACTCACACGGAACTACTTGTGATAGAACAACATCCCAATGGAGTTGATGGCGAAGAACAGGAACAACCTGTTTCACCATCAGAACCAAAGGTAGAAGGTGAAGAGTCTACTCCTGAACCCGGAAGTACAGAGCTCAAAGCACAAGAGCTTGAGCAAGCACAATCGGCTATTGCAGAGCTAGAAGACAAGATGCAAGGACTGCACCAGTACATTGCTCTGCTTGAACAAAACGTAGCCCTGCTAGAACAGCAAAATCAAAATAGCTACGACTTCTCTCAGAGCCCTGCTCTTACGAGTGTCGTCGAACTGCTTCAAACGATTTCGGAAGAAGAGATCGAAGTAATCAAAGAAGACATCCTGGTCTATCTGGAGGATAGAGGAAAAGAAAAAGTGATCGAACCTACAACCGAAGTAGAGTCGGAATTTGCGTCTACTCGTGTTGCAAAGTTTGGTCACTTCATAAGCAACACCGATCTGATAAAGATCAGCTTGTTTACACAGATCAGCAATGCTCAAGAACAAAGGATCTCAGCTCTAGAAAGGAAGCTGGCCAATCAGGATCAAAAGCATCAAGATGACCTGATGCAAAAAGATCGACAGATTGCAGATATACAAACTACAAACCAAATACAGAAAGGTCTGCTTGCAAATGAAGGTATCCACCTCGTGGATATCCACAAACTGGCGCCGGAATTCGACACACTTGTCGACCGGTACCTCAAGCAGCCCTAGATATGGCCAAAAGCCATCATTTGCCCCCGACCCCGGGGGCTTTTTTGTGCGCAAAAGTCAATCCAAAAGGGTTGACGATCCGCTATAGTTT
>CAYGIM010000007.1:0-10425 GCA_964349895.1 uncultured Candidatus Peribacteria bacterium
ATACCACCGAGAATTGCACAAACAAGGAGAACAACAAATTCCTTTGAGGTTTGCTTCATAGATAATTTCTGACTAATCAAATACTATTTCTCTTTGTGATGAGAATGGATTGGTTTCTTTTTTTCTTCGTGAGGATGATGAAGAGCGTGTCTTTTATGTTTCTCTTCCTCTTCCCGTTCTGATTTTAGAATCTCTTCTTCGATCAGCTCCTCTACGTAGCGATCCATGAGAGTTTTAGTTGGTCTCAAGATCAGATAGAGGAGGAGACCAAAGAGAGGAGTGAAGATCACGATCAGAAGGATCGAGCAGATCTGAAACACGAGATTGTGGGTCCGATTGGTAATGTCTTTGGTAACCCATATGATGAGGGCAATCCAAAGCACACCGAGGTAGATAATCCCTAGGAGGACGAGGTGTTCTGCTGATATAAGAGTAAATCCTTTCTCTATAACTCCAACACTGTTTGAGAACATTCACTTCAGTTAAGATACATAGATTATACTCGTGATATGTACTTCATCAATCTTGACGAGTTGGTCGTTTGAAATTTTGGTACAAGATATCTTCATCGAGTAACCAGTAAATGGGTCTACCGTGCGGGCAAGTTGAACCAATGTGAAGACTGAAAAAATCTGAAATGAGGTGATAAATTTCTTGTTCTGTCAGGCGCATGCCAAAGGTGATTGCACTTTTGCAGGCAATGGTCGCGCGAGCAATGTGGTTTACATCAGTACCTCCTTTAATCTCTTTGGTACTATAATCATCGCGAAGACTTTCTAAAAAAACATGCGTGATATCATGTACATGATGAATCTCCGTAGGTACATGTGTGAGCAATATTTCTATACCATGTTCTTGCCACAGGAATCCCTGACTTCTGAGAGCATCTGCTAAAAGACTGAGCATATGGTGTTCGGTCTCAGTGAGAAGTACTTCGAGGGGTAGGAGCAACTGCTGGCTTGATACTTCCGTAGTGTTGCTTTGTGCACGTAAACGTTCGTAGATGATGCGTTCATGAAGTGCATGCTGATCAATGATCAAGATAGCATTTTCATGAGGGCCTACGAGATACTTATTGTGGAGCTGATAAAACTGTGGCTGTACTGTGCCATGCTTTTCTGACTCCGGTACATCTTTGGATTCTTCTTGCCAGGCGAATGGGTGTGCTCTGAGAGTAGCTGGAGCTCCCAAAGGCGCTGCGTAAGGACTTCGCTCTCCTGCGTATGATATGGGTGATGGTGCGAAAGAACTTTGTGCATAGGACCTAAGATCGGGTGTATGACTTTGGAGCTCTCTGTTTGCTTCTTTTGCAAGGCGGTGACTCAGTGCTTGGTAGACTGCTTCAAATACTTTCTGTGGTACGACAAATCGCACCTCGGATTTGCGTGGATGTACGTTTACATCGACGAGCTCAGGAGTGATCGTGATAGACAGAGCATAGAATGGGTGAGTACCATTTTCTCGGTGACTTACATATGCTTCTTGGATGGCCTTGATGATCGTAGCATCTTTGATGCTACGGTTATTCACCAATATTTGCTGAACTCGCTTAGCGGGTGATAGGGCGTGTGGGTGAGCAATAATACCTTTGATCGTGATATCTTCTCGCTGTGTATCGATCTCAAGAATCTCACTATCTTTTAGGTTCCATATCTGTTGAGCGCGCTCGACAGCTGATGTACACGCGGAGAGATGCAGTGTAGGTTTCCCGTTGTGGATGAGCTCAAATGCTACTGTTTCATTGGCTAGTGCGAGGGCACAGATGATCTCGTAGCAAGCGCGATACTCTGCCTCGGGAGACTTGAGAAACTTGCGACGTGCCGGAAGAGTAGAAAAGAGTTCCTCTATGGTAATCGTCGTGCCATGACTTGAGCGCTGCGCGACATGGGATGATACGCCTTCTCCAAAGGCAATTACCGTTTCAAATCCATGAGGTGCCTCAGGAAGTTTTGTCTGGATAGTGAGCTTGCTGATCGATGCGATGCTGGCCAGCGCTTCACCGCGAAATCCAAATGACCTGATCGAAGTCAGATCTTCCATCGCTCGTATCTTGCTGGTGGCATACCGAATACATGCGAGGTGCAGGTCTCCCTCGCTCATACCGCTACCATCGTCTTGTATCGTAATTCGATCAATACCACCCCGCTCTAGGTTGATATGGATCGTGCGTGCATGCGCATCGACACTATTCTCGACCAGCTCTTTGACGATAGAAGCTGGACGCTCTACAACCTCACCCGCAGCAATCTGGTTTTGGATGTGGGCAGGAAGGATCTGTATATGTTCACTCATATGTTCTCACCTACGAGAAGAGGTACCACTCCTGGGTATCGCTTGGAAGTTTCTTTTTGTCTATCTGGGTGCTTTCAACCGGAGTGAAGCGAGAAGATATCTCTTTGGCTTCTGTCTCTGTGGTGCCAATGAGGATAATGATGCGTGGCTCGTAGGTATCAAGTACTTTAGAAAAAAGGCCACGGGCTTCCTTGGTTTTCTGGTCATCTAGGCCGACGATGACGTCGATATTGCCGAGAGCTTCTTCTACCTCGAGCTGGAGGGGGAGGGATGAGAGAGGGCAGACGAAAAACGATACATCATCTATATTGAAAAATGTAGTGCAGGGGTTGGTTGTCTCTGGATTTTGAAAGATCGTAACCAGGATGTCAGTTATCTCATACTCACCCGGCCAGTTTAAGCGCTTCTTATCAAATATGTCCTCCTTACTTGGCGTAAGAGATATGATAGTTCCTGTTGTCATCTTTCCCGATGGCTCTGTGATAGCAACGGTCAAATCTCCCTGTTTACCATGGAGTTCCAGATCTAAATCATGTGTGCGGATTTCCATAACCAAAAAATCAAAAAATATCAGACATTACTTTCCTCGTAACAGGAGAGAGAGAGTTTTTGCGATCGCCTTGATATGAGTCGCAGGATTGCGCTGACTCTTCTTTTTCTCGGTCTTTTCTCCGGTGAGCCCGAGAGATGGCTGGATAGCCTCAGGTGTTTTCGTGCGGCTTTTGGAGTACTTCATAAGAAGCCCGACCGTCGAAACGACGGCACCGCCGATAATTACGGACGTAATAACCGAGTCGACCTTTTTGTGAGGTAATTGCTTTCCTTTTTTCATACGTCAGCATTATAGGAACGATTGCAAAAAAAGAAAAGGAAAGTATCATGCAATCAACGGTAGAATTATGCAATATAAGCGTTTACTCCCTTTATTTATCCATCGAAAGTCTATGATGCGTTCACGTTTAAAGGTGATTTTTTTGGTTTTGGCGGGCATTATAGGACTTTGCGTTCTTGGATTAGTCGTATTTGCGGTCATTTTGCTGCATGATATCCCCGATGTAACCAATCTAGAGTCGCTCAAGATTGCCCAGTCTACCATCGTATATGATCGCAATGGTAAAGAGCTCTACAAGATCCACGGTGAAGAAAACCGTAAGTTCGTCGCACTCAAAGAAATCTCTCCTTTTCTCGTAAAGGCTACGATTGCCATAGAGGATCGACGATTTTACGAGCATCAGGGCTTTGATCCCGTGGGTATCTTCCGCGCATTGTACCAAAATGTGTCATCTCATGGTGAAGAGATGCAGGGAGGATCGACTCTGACCCAGCAGCTGGTAAAAAATGTCTTTTTGACCCCTGAAAGGACGATTCAGCGCAAGCTCAAAGAGCTCGTACTGGCATTTATTATCGAGCAAAAGTACTCGAAAGATAAGATCTTAGAGCTCTATCTCAACCAGATTCCGTATGGATCAAATGCATATGGTATCGAGCAGGCTTCCCAGACGTACTTTCAAAAGACATCGAGTGGTCTGACATTAGCTGAGGCCGCAGTTTTGGCTTCACTGCCTAAGGCGCCGAGTTTTTACTCTCCGTATGGAACCAATAAAAATGAGTTGATGGGGTATTGTAAGTTTTCTACAGGTGAAAATGTCGGAGATAGTGGTGGAGATACCGATGGTGAGTATACCGTTACACTCAAGGCAAAGAAGGCTGCTACGATCACGGCAAATGTAGATGGAGAGACTCAGAAGATTGCTCTGGCAGCAGGAGAGGAACAGGAGTTGGTGTTTACGACCAAGCTCGAGCTTACCCTGGCAACCGCTGGGACGGTAGACGCTTCTTGGAGCACCAAGAAACTAGACTTCAAAGGCAAGAAGACTCTTACTGTTGCAAGTGCTGATATCGATAAGCTCAAAGAAGCTATTGGCAATGAGGCCAAGTCCAGTACCCAGGTCGTAGAAAAGCCTTGTACCTCAATGGACGATCCACGCTATATCAAGGGACGTAAAGATAGGGTACTCATAAGCATGCTCGAGACCCAGATGATTACCCAGGCAGAGATGGATCAGGCATGGAAAGTAGCCAATAAGGTAGTCTTTCAGAAGTATCGTGAGCCTATCACGTATCCGCATTTTGTCTTTTACGTGAAGGAGTACTTGGAGAAGAAGTATGGCAAAGACGTGGTCGAGCGAGGGGGACTCAAGGTCTACACGACTCTTGACTCAGATCTGCAAGATATCGCCGAGAAAGCACTTAAAAATCAATCAGCAAAGAATGTAAGCGTGGGTGCAAGGAATGCAGCGTTGGTCAGCGCTGATCCACGCACAGGAGAGATCTTGGCTATGGTCGGATCGAGGGACTACTGGGATGAGGAGATAGATGGGAAGGTAAATGTAGCTACGAGCTACCGCCAGCCAGGATCTTCTTTTAAGCCATTGGTATATGGTAACTTCTTTGAAAATGGCAACGGTGGACCTGGAAGTGTGCTCTGGGATGTAGAGACCAGGTTTGGTGGAGGAATTCCACCAAAGAACTTTGATGGGACCTTCTCTGGCCCAATGACTGTACGTAAAGCACTTGATGCTTCTCGTAATATTCCTGCTATCAAGGCCTTCTTCTTGGGTGGAGAAGAAGATAAGCTGCTCAACTTCGTGGCTAAGTTGGGTATCACCAATCTGAAAGACTACCGTGAGAAGACCAACCTGGTTCGCTCAAACAACGACAAGTTCTACTATGGATGGCCACTTGGTATCGGTTCTGGTGAGGTCCGTCTTCTAGACATGGTTGGTGCTTATGGTGTCTACGCCAACAAGGGGGTACGAGTTCCTTTGACTCCGATCAAAGAAGTGCTTGATGCTTCTGGCAATGTCGTAGAAGAGCTCAAGGGAGCAGACAGTGGTGAAAAAGTATTGGATCCAAGAATAGCCTTCTTGATCAGTGATATCCTCTCGGATAACGCTGCGCGACCTGCGGGATGGAATCGATACTTGGTCGTTCCTGGCACGAAGGCTGCGGTGAAGACAGGAACCAGTAATAAGAGAATCAACGATTCTTTGAGACTGCCATCTGATCTGTGGACGATGGGCTATACGCCATATCTTGCCACCGGTGTCTGGGTAGGAAACACCAAAGGAGGCGCTTTGACGATCCGAGCTGAAGGACTTACCAATGCAGCGCCAATGTGGGTTGCTTATATGACAGAGGCGACCAAGCTGATCCGATCACGAGATAAAGACGTCGAGACAGAGTTCAAGCGCCCGGATGGTATCGTCTCGGTTACTATTAGTGCATTATCTGGTCTTCGAGCAGGTAGTGGAACGCCAGCTGATTTCCGTGTTACAGATTTGTTTTTGAAAGAAAAAGCACCAAGCGGTGTGGATGGGGGTGCTAAGAGTGTGAAGATAGATAAGCGAAACAGATTGCTTGCAACCGCAAAGTGTCCGCCAGAGGTGGTGGTGGATGCATATATCGCCAATGTGCACTCAGAAATGCCAAACAACCCGAACTGGGAAAATCCTGTACGTGCTTGGATCAGCGGGCGATTGGGTGGTGAGAGTGGAATCGGTGGATTGATCGCTCAAGCACCAACACAAGAGAGTCCTCTCTGTAAGGACGTTGCCCCTGAAGATATGCCAAGCGTATCCATCATGGCACCAGCATCGGGGAGCTACGTCGGCACAGGAAAGGTGACGGTTCGTCTTGGGGTACATGCTCCTGCAGGTCTGCAAAAGTCGGAGGTCTACTTCGATGGTGCTCTCGCATCCTCGGCATCAGCAGATCCTTTTGAGTCCCTCTCTGTCACGATACCGGCTTCGACCAATATCGGATCAAGTCATTCTATCAAAGCGGTGGTACTGGATAAGAACTACATGCAGGCAACAGCTACAATCGAGGTCCTTGTAGATGAAGATACTGGAAAGCCAACAGTCTCTATCTCTTCGCCCAAAGCTGGGGCTAGCTACGCGCCAGGCGAGACCGTACGACTCATGGTCGACGCATTCGATCAGGGTGGTAGCATCACCAAGGTAGACTTTATATGGGATGGAAGCTTTATATCCAGCAAGGCCGCGGGCCCTTACTCTTACACATATACGATTCCAGCAAGTGCGACCAGTGGTAAGCATGCTATCGGCGCTATAGCAGTAGATGGCAAGGGCAATACGACCAAGGCTACGGTAAGTATCACCGTTACAGGCGGAGCTGCTCCGGAACATCCAGCTGCAGCAAATGCAAATCTGAATGGAGAATAGAGGCGTTCATGGACTTCTGTCATTGCGAGTACTCGAAGCAATCCAGAATCTTTCAATGTCATTCGGATTAATGCTGCCCTACGTCACCTCAACATTCAATTCGTTTCTGGTTTAGGCAAACAGCTGGATTGTCTTCTCGTACTTCGCAGATGACAGGTCCATGCTGGTTACCCATATATTTCTAACAACTAAAAATGCCCCTCGCCTGCGCGAGGGACTTCTTAGTGCTACAGTGATGGATTTGGTTTATTGTACCTGACCTCCTGTAACCGCAGCTTGGATCAAGTTGATGACAAACTGTACGATAGCGTACGAGACTACTACAAGGATCAAACCGATAACCGAGTTTCGGATTACCACGATTGACTTTGCGTAAGCTTTCTCGTCTGAGCTTCCTCGTGCAAGCTTCACACCCTCGATGATGATTACCACTACCGCAATGAAGGCAAGGAAGCCGATCACGATGTTGATAGCATTTCGGATAAGGTCGAGAAGACCTGTTGTCTGATTTACCTGGACGTTACCTACAAGGTTGGTGTTGAGACCCTGAGCAAATGCATTGCCAAGAGTTGTGTAAGCAACGACACCAAGCGTAGAAGCCTGAGTAATCAGTGTTTTTGCTGTCTGTTTCATACTAGGTTTGTAAAAGATATATGCCTAACGTTAGACGCTAGGGAACCATCACTGTAATAGGGTTCATAGTATGCTAACATATCGGGTCCTGGGATTTCAAATCTTTTTTAGGGGGCAAGAGTTAAGTATACCAACTGTGCAATAAAGATAGTCTTGTTAAGACGTATAAGTCTGTCATCCCCGCGAAGGCGGGGATCCATGCCCATTGATCCAGGAGAAAGACTTCTTGGTTTCTTTCTGGATCCCGGATCGCGCCAGAATACTGTCTTGTCCGGGATGACGGAGACTTCCTTTGTGTGCTTCCTCTAGTAGCCTTGGTGATCTTCCTGCACATCTTTCCGCCGTACGATGATATCTTCGGGAGAGCTTTCTCCTATCTGGAGCTTCAGCTCTCGTAACAGGTCTTGCTTACGTAGGTTTATGAGCTGTGCGCTTGGGGCATCAAGGGCAAACACAAAGAGTGTCCGTTTGCGGACATATCCCCCAGACACACTATCGTGTATCTCAGGCAGAAGAGTAGACAGGATACGTCCAAAGGTATGTATAGTCTTTGCGTTCTTCGCTATATCACTACTCTGAAAACGGTTGCCCGCACTTCCTAAGAAATTGCCGATGGGTTCAAACATGGTCAATAACAGATATGTATACAGCGAGTGTTTCTTCTGCCATCTTCTTCCATGAGAAGTCTTTGACACGTGCTTGACCGCGCTCTGCTAGCTGTGCGCGCAAGGTACTGTCATCTACGAGCTTGTGCATCATTGCTGCCATCTCAGGTACATCATAGGGCGAAAAGAACAAAGCGTTTCCTTCTCCCGCAACCTCTGGCATGCTGGAGGTGTTTGAGCTTGCAACAGGAAGACCACAAGAAAACGCTTCGAGGATGGGTAGGCCAAATCCTTCATAGAGAGACGGAAAGACGTAGCCTGTAGCCAGATTCATAATATCCACGAGTTCTTGGTCACTAACGCGGCCGCTGATCTTGACGCCGTCCTCGAGGCCGTGCTCTCTGATAGCATCGTGCACCTGGGTGAATTCTGGTTCCTCTTTCCCCACCAAGACGAGTTCAATATCATCATGGTAGGTGTCGAGCTGGAGCCTGAATGCTTCGATAAGCCGCGTAATGTTCTTGTGGTACCGTTTGGTGCCGGTATACATCATAAATGGCTTGTGAAGAGCATACTTCTCTTTGGTCGCTGCAAGCTGTGTTTGGTCCTCAATACGGGAGAATCCGTCGTGAGCACCCTCGTAAATGACCGATATCTTTTCTTCAGGTGTTTTAAGGATGCTGATGAGATCGTGTTTGGTCGCTTCTGAAATACTAATGATATGCTTTGCCCTCTTGGTAATGCGGTTGATGATATAGCGATAGCCCATGCTGTTTATCATGTTTTTACCAGGAAAGTGAAAAAGCGTGAGGTCGTGTATAGTGACAACGCTCTTGTGGCGTACAGACAGGGGGCCGTTGAAGTGCGGGAAGTGTATGAGGTCTAGATCAAGCGAGTTGATGATCTTAGGAAACTTGAGCTGCTCGGCGACAGAGTAGTGAGGAACATTGACGATGTGTACCTGTACTGATGGGTGTGACCAGTCTTGATAGGATAGATCGTTGCTATTAATAAAGAGATGGTAGCGTACCCGTTCTTTGAGTGGTAGGAGGTGCGTTATCAGCTCATAGGTGTAACGTCCGATCCCAAAATGTGGCGATGAGAGGCGTGCATCGATTCCTATATGCAACATAGGGCGAGGGCTTTAGGGGGTCATAGGTATACTAGTAGTATACTGACAATACAGTATCGACAAAGAGTGAGAGCAAATCGCTGGTAAAACTTCTTTGTTTTTCGGCTTAGGCATATAGTATACTTATATGATTTCCCTTAAGAACTGCCTATGTGGCTTTTAGCCCTTATTGCCCTCATTGTCGCGCTTGGATTGCTCTACGTGCTTTGGTATAAGCCACGATTGTTTAAAGATGAGGTCAAGAAGTCTTTGGAGATGACGTTTTTTCGTGTCCTCATTCCACGCAAAGATGTAAGTGATAAGGGTGGCGAGAGTGAGGGGCGTGACAAAGAGGACTTCAAGGCGACGATCTCGATCATGACCCAGCTCTTTACCTCGTTTCACGGTATCGGTGATAAGACCCTGAGCTTTGAGATCTTGGTCGAAAAGGAGTCTATCTACTTTTATGTCGTGGTTCCGTTCTCTCTCAAAGACTTAGTCGAGAAGCAGGTTACGAGCTACTATCCTGACGCAATCATCGATGAGGTGGAAGAGTACACACTGTTTCGCGAGGGGTCATATCAGGCAGCGGCCAATGTCGAGTACAAAAAGACATATGACTATCCGATCAAGATCTACGATACGTTTGAGTCTGATCCGCTCAACAATATCACCAACTCACTGAGCCGTATCAGTGAAGAAGAGTCTGCGGTTCTACAGATATCGGTGCGGCCGGCAAAAGATGGTTGGCAGAAAAAGAGCAAGAAGCTTGCCGAAGATACGCTGACAGGTAAGAAGCGAGAAAAGATCACACTTATGAAGTTTATCAAAGATACGTTTCTCTTATTCATCCAGCCAAAGAAGGAGGACAAACAAGACAAGCCTCATGTCTCTACACCGCTGACTGATGAGATCGTACGTGCTATAGAAAAGAAATCACAGCAGGTAGGATTTTATACCTGGATACGCGTCATCACATCCGCTCCTACTCAGTATCAAGCGGATAATCAGCTTCTCAACATCAAGAGTGCGTTTGCTCAGTTTAGCTCTCCAAATCTCAACAACCTCGTCTTCTCTCCCAAAGAAAAGACACGTGTATCAGAGGTGATCACATCGTTTCTCTTGCGAAAGACCTTGCTCACACCGGTTACGAAAAAGAAACGACCGCCGATCTGTTCGGTGATGGAGCTCTCCACACTGTTTCACTTCCCCAATAGCAAGTACAACAAGACATCCAATATCAAATGGCAGTACTATAAGCGAGTTGCAGCACCAGATAATCTTCCGAAAGAAGGTATTTTACTGGGACACAACACCTATCGAGGTGTAACCAAAGAAGTGCGTGTGAAGCTGGATGATCGCTTCCGTCACTTTTATATCATTGGTCAGACGGGTACCGGTAAAAGTACGTTGCTGCAGGTCATGGCGCGACAAGACTTTAAGAACGGCTATGGCGCCTGTATCATGGATCCTCACGGCGACCTGGCCCGCGACTTGATCCCTTTTGTCCCACGAGAACGAGCAGATGATGTGATCT
>CAYGIM010000007.1:10435-16066 GCA_964349895.1 uncultured Candidatus Peribacteria bacterium
TGATCTGGTTCGATCCGACCGACTCCACCAGGCCGATGGGGCTCAACTTGCTTGAGGCAGATACGGAAGAAGAGCGTGAGTTTGTGGCTCTCGAGGCTATGAATATCATGATCAAATTGTTTGGTCCTGAGATCTTTGGTCCGCGTATCCAGGACTACTTTCGCAATGGTGTACTGACGCTCATGAGTCACCCTGAGGGTGGAGCAATCACGGATGTACTCAATCTGTTTGTAAATGAGGAGTTTCAGAAAGAACGTATCAAGTATATTACAAACCCGATCGTCAAAAGCTGGTGGGAGAATACCTACAATGCTATGGGCCAACGAGAAAAGCAGGAGATGATCCCGTACTTTGCAGCGAAGTTTGGTCAGTTTATCACCAACTCGACGATGCGAAATATCATTGGTCAGTCAAAGAGTGCATTTCGCATCGATGATGTGATGCAGGAGGGAAAGCTCTTGTTTCTCAATCTCTCCAAAGGAGTACTTGGCGACATCAACACGCAGCTCCTCGGTATGATCATCGTGAGTAAGATTCAGGTTGCAGCGCTGAGGCGTCAGCGTCTGGCCAAAGAAGACCGTAAAGAGTTTTTCTTGTACATCGATGAGTTTCAAAACTTCGTGACAGACTCGATCGAGTCGATCTTGTCGGAGGCTCGAAAGTACCGCCTTGGTTTGGTCCTTGGTCATCAGTATATTGATCAGCTTACCAAGCAAGACTTAGGCGGGAAGACTGATCTCAAAGGTGCAGTCTTTGGTAACGTGGGTAATATGATTGCGCTCAAGATAGGTGCTCCAGATGCGGAGGCACTCGAGAAAGAGTTCGGTCCTTACTTTTCTCAGCAAGACTTGGTGAGTCAGGATGCTCTCAATGCAGCCTGCAAGATCTCTGTCGACAATCAGTCGAGCAAACCATTCTCACTGCAGTGTATCAAGTCATGGCTTGAGAAGGGTGACAAGGAGGCTGTCCAGGCATATATCGAGTTGTCACGGCTGAAGTATGGGCGAGACAGGGAATTCGTTGATCGGGAGATATTCTACCGTATTGGCGTCCGCTAAGGGGAATTGTCGTAAAGGTGCCGTATCTCTGCGTCGCCTGCGTCTTCGCTCTTTCGATGTAGGATGTACTACATCTCGGTCGTCTCAATCCTTGGCTTCTTGACCTACGACAAATTCCCTTACAACATACAGAGGGCCATTGTAAGATCCGCCTAGGTGTGAAAAACAATACAGCTGTAGTTCTAGCTTAATCTGTTCTCCCTCGTGAGATAACGAAATGCATAATAGGAGAGATACATGTTGAATGATTCTGTATTGGTTTGAACGGCTAGGCGGATCGCTATAGTTTAGGAGAGCTAGAGGAATTTATCTTCTTCTCTTGCACGATCACTCTCATCTTGCACAATGATTCCAACGTCATTGATGCTATTTCTCCATGTATACCGATCTCGCAACACTTACCCAGGATGTCCTGGGATGTCAGAAGTGCCCACTCTCGCAAGGGCGGTTGCACGCTGTTCCGGGGGATGGCGATCCTCATGCCAAGCTGTTGTTTATCGGTGAAGGGCCGGGGAAAAACGAGGACATGGAGGGCCGTCCATTTGTCGGGGCGGCCGGAAAGTTCTTGGCAGAGATGCTGGGGACGATAGGTCTTACGCGTGAAGACGTCTTTATCGCCAACATCGTAAAGTGCAGACCTCCCAACAATCGCGATCCACTGCCAGTTGAGATCGAAGCATGCTCTCCCTATCTTGATGATCAGATACGCTTAATCAATCCGCAGATGATTGTAACCCTGGGGCGTTACTCGATGTGGCACTTTCTTCCAGGTCTCAAGATCTCTCTGACACACGGACAGCCCAAGAAGAGACAGTCAGATGGACGTGTCATCTTACCTCTGTATCATCCTGCTGCGGCCCTGTATAATGGATCGATGCGCTCTGTGCTTATACAGGACTTTTCTAAGATTCCTGCTATATTAGAAGCAATTACCCAATCTGAATCCGTATGAATTATAAACAATATATTGGCGGCATCGGCATAAGCTTTGTAACATCAGCGTTGGCCTTTTTACTTATCTTTTTTAAGATGAGTCCGTATGGCACGAACTTTCCAGTTATCCGCGTGTTGTTTTTTCTCACGTTGTTTCTCGCACTCTCTAGCTTTATCTCCCTGATATTTTGTGCCGTACGTGCCTGGTATTACGGTGAACTTCTTATGCTGAAACATATATTTATCTCGTTGCGCCAGGGTGTGCTTCTCGGGTTGTTTGTCGTGGTTGCATTGGTGCTCGAGTCCTTTCGTCTGCTCACCTGGTGGAACACGCTTCTTACGTGTTTGATCGTAGTTCTTCTGGAGCTGTACTTCCTATCTCGGGAGGAAGAGGGCAGATAGTATCATATGCTCTACTCCAAAAGTTGATCTTGATACGCATCAGTTCGCTAAACGTACGTAGTGTGTCGCGAAATGCTCGTACTTTTGATCCTGCCGTATCGGTCCAGGTGATCGGTAGTTCTCTGATATGAAACCCTAGTGTTTTGGCGAGCGCAAGTACCTCCATATCAAAGCCGAAGCGTGCTATGCGTGTGCGCAAAAAGATATCTCGGGCAATAGGGTAGGGGAAGACTTTAAACCCACACTGAGTATCACGGATATCTTCTATCAAGAGAAACTGGATACAGATATTGCTTATTCTGCCAATCAAGAGGCGATACCAGGGCTGTTTTTTAGGGAGAATGCTTTGTTTGTGATATCTGGATCCGATCAGCACAGTGTCGGGCTTGAGGTACGGAGTAAAAGCCGTAAACTCTGATATCTTGGTGGAGTTGTCTGCATCCATAAAGAGGACATAGCTTCCTGCGGAAGCGAGCACACCGTGCTTTACGCTAAAACCTTTGCCCATGTTGTGCGGGTTCTTGAGATATCTAAACTGGATGTCCTGGAGAGGGGGTGTCTGGAGAGAGTCCCAGGTACTTGCGGCCACACGGGCGGTCTGATCACGGCTGCCATCATCGACGAGTATGATCTCGCTGGTATACGGCTGTGCGGCAAGATAGTGGCAGATATCACGTAGCGTGCCTTCGAGGCGGGTCTCTTCGTCGTATGCTGGGATAACTACGCTCAGATAGATCTTGTGTGCTCCTGCTTGCTCTTGCTCGAGGGATACAAGGTGTTTTTGTGCTCGAAACGTCCAGTACTTGTTTGCTGTAAAGTTCCATAAGAGGACGATGATCGATGTAAGGAGCTTTGCTGCGATGTACCAGATGCTGAGCTGGCTTACAAAGATAAAGAGTAAGGATTGTGTGAGCGCGAGACCCACCAGTGAGATGATAAAGAACTTTGCAAACTGCTTTTTGATATTTCTCTCACGGTTGGAAAACGTCCAGATGCGGTTGAGGGCAAAGTTGTTGATGACCGCCAAGACAAAGCTGATCGTCGCAAATATATAAAAAAGCCCGTTGGTCTCGGGGTTGATACCGGATACTTCAACCAAGAGATAGAGGATCCCTACATCGATCAGAGTGCCAAGTACTCCAACTACGCCGTATTTATAGAAGGTTTTATAGCGAGAAGCTTTGTTCCAGAGCCGTTTCATAAGATAAGCATAGCATCACCAAAACTGAAAAAACGATAGTGTTGTTCTATGGCTAGTGTATAGCATTCTTTGAGCTTTTCCACCCCAATAAGACTTGCTACCAGGAGGAGCAGAGTCGACTTTGGTAGATGGAAATTGGTAATCAATCCGTCGATGACCTGAAAGGTATATGGAGGATAGATGTAGATGCTTGTTGTACCCTTGGTGGCTGTCAAGGAGCCATAGGTAGCCACATTCCCCTCGAGACAGCGTGCAACGGTTGTTCCGCAAGCTATAATCCGATTCCCGCGTTGCTTTGCCTGCTGCACTGCTTCTACAGTCTGTGTAGACAACTCATAGGACTCCTCGTGCATGAGATGTTCTTCTATCGACTCGGTCTTGATCGGCATAAAAGTCCCTAGACCTACGTGGTGGGTGAGATACGCGATCTCTACGCCCTCTTCTCTTAGGTCGGATATCAGAGGAGCCGTAAAGTGCAATCCTGCCGTAGGTGCTGCCAGAGATCCGCTTTTTTCGGCAAATACGGTCTGATACTCTGCTGCGAGTGTCTCGTCTGCCTTGATGTAGGGTGGAAACGGCGTATTGCCGCATTGCTCAAGGATGGTTTTGATATCCAGAGGAGTTTTGGCAAGATCGATCACGACACTTCCATCGCTTTCTTTGCTCATGACGTCAAAGACCAACACGTTCTCGTTAGCTAATAACTCAAACACATTATCCGTTGGCTTGAGAGCTTTGTGGGGTCGAAGTAAGCACTGATATTGCTTGTCCCCTCGGTGTAGTATGACAAATATCTCTCCTGATTTCCCATTGAGCTTCCCGAGGAGTCTGACCTTGTCCACTTTGGTGTTGTTGAGGACGAGAAGGTCACCCTTTCTGAGGAGGGATGAGAGCTCAAAAAACCGCTTGTGCAAGAGCGTATCTTGGGCTCGGTCAAGATACATCAGCTTGGCTTGATCACGGGGGTGTGCAGGCATCTGAGCTATGAGCTCGGGGGGAAGGACAAAGTCTATATCTGAGAGTTTCATTTTCGCAGGGAAAAATGGTACAATGATGCGATATATAAATATAGGTATGACTATACGATATTGGATATTCAGTGTTTTGGCTATAGCAGCAGGGGCAACCCTTGCTCTCTTTTTACCTCATGCGTTTGCTGCGCTTCCGATCTATGCGCCATCTGAGCTGCCAGGGACTGATGTTACGCGCACTGGTGGTTTTGTCAGTATGTCGTGGAACACGGTCGGATACCTGATGAACCTAACGGGCGTTATCCTCGAGCTGGTTGCCCTCATCTTTATGGTTTGGTATGGCATCGAGCTTGTGATCACGAGTGGCAGTGAGGATGCTCAGAAGCGAGCGAGGACGGGGATGCTCTATACATGTATCGGATTTGTAATTCTCAATATTGGCAAGGCATCATTTGGTGGTGGTGGGCTCATCGGAGTATTTAATCCCGCCTCCCAAACTCCAGGTGAGCTCGTACGTGTAGAGGCATGGCGACAGCAGCTCAATCAGGTAATTGATCTCCTGAGGTACTTGATGATTGGTGGCTCGATCATCCTGATCGTCATCACAGGTATGCGTATGGTCGCACAGCCAGGAAGCCCCGAGGTACAGAAGAGGCTCCGGCCTCAGCTGCTGTACACGGTGATTGGTCTCACGATCCTGAGTCTTGCAGAACCAATACAGCGCATATTTGTTTTGGGTGAGGCGGTATCGGGTGTGAGTCTGATCAACTCGATCACACTGACGATCCTTTGGTTAGTGGTGCCTATCACGTTTATCATGATCATCTACAGCGCTTTTCGTATCGTTACTTCCCGTGGCGACGAAGCCGCCGTCAAGCATGCTACTGCTACGATTATCGGTGCGGTTATAGCACTCGCGATCGTGTTTAGTAGTTACACAATTCTGTCCGAAGTTATCTCTCTTATCGTAAAATAATGAAACGTCTTCTTATTACATACAGCTGTGTCATTGTTCTCGCTTTGAGTTTGGTGTTATTTGGTCATGGCAGGATTGCCTATGCCGATG